>DAITNE010000178.1:0-4801 GCA_036834765.1 Methylocella sp. | reverse complement strand
CGCCGACGCGCGCGGCGCGGCGGGACGCGCGCTTTTCGCCCGCTGGGTCGGCGCCGCCGTCGACGGCCGCCAGCGCCTTGCGGGCAAGCTTGCGGGCGTCCGCCAGGCCGAGGCGTGGGTACGGGCCCAGGGTCAGCTTGCGCAACCGGCCGGCGACGCGATAGCGCACGGCCCAGGACGCGCGCCGCTGGGCTGGAGAAGGAAATAGAGGCTGTCGCCGGCGGCGATCTCGCGCCGCTTGTCGCCTGGCTTCAGGCTTTCAATTTGCTTTTGAGTCAGGCTACGTTTTGCGTTAGGCGTTTCGATAGCCATTGAGCACCACACTGTTCAAATGGTCAGGGGCGTCTCGCGTTCTCAGCGCGTGGCGTCCCGTCTTTTTATGGCGTTCCCCCGCAGATAAGGTTGTAAAGAGCGCTCGCGCAAACGCCCCTGCATGCAATCCGGCTTGGCCTGCGACGAAGCCGGACCGCCCAGCTCATTTGCGTTTCCTCAGCCCGAAATTCGCATCCGGCCGGCCCGCCAGCCAGGTCAGCGCGAAATAGGCGAGGATAAGGACGCAATTTGCGGCGATCCAGACGGCTGAGAAAAACGATGGGATTGTCAGCGCCACAAAGATTTGCGCAACCGAACGGAACAGCCAGAGCACGCCGCCCCACGGCGTCGCGAGCCATAATCCGACTGCTGCGAGAAGATCGAGGACGGCGAAGAAAATGACGGCCGCGCCCCATTCCGGCGTCACCGTGTCGAACAAAGGCCGGTGCGGCAGCAGCACGGCGCTCCACTGGCTGAGCCCCTGCGCCACGCAAAGCACCGCCAGCAGGCGCATGAACACGACGAGGATAAGGCCCCATGCGTTTTTCTCGCCGGCCTCGCCGGAATCGCCGAGCCGGATGGCGGCGCCGGAATCGCCGCGTTCCGCAATCCTGTCGGACCCGCGCCCGGTTTTCATTGCGCGAGCGCCACGGTGGGAAAGGTCAGTTCCTCGGCGAGAGGCTGGAAATAGGGATCGATGTCGGCTTGACTCACCGCGTCGAAGTCAGCCGGGCGCCAGCGCGGGCGACGGTCCTTGTCGATGATCGCTGCGCGCACGCCCTCATAATAGTCGGACCCCTTGAGGATACGCGAGGCGATGCGAAATTCGATGCGCAGCGCCTCGTCGATTGAAAGGGCGGCGCCGATCTGCACTTGCCGCAGCGCGATCGCAAGACTCGTCGGCGATTTCGCCGCCAGCGCAGCCCGGGTCTCGCGGGCGAACGCGCCGTCCTCCGCTTCAATCTTCGCAGCGATCTCCGCCACCGTCGCCCCATCGAAACAGCGATCGATGAATGGCCTTCTCTCGATCAGCGCCGAGGCGGGCGCGGGCCTCGCCTCCGCACCGATCGCCACAGCGGCGTCCTCGCCATCGATCAGCCTTTGGATCAGCGCCGCGTGGCGCGACGAAGGGACATAGACGGAGGCAAGCCCGAGGGCGAGCGCGTCGCCGCAGCCGATGCGGGCGCCGGTCAAGGCGAGATACGCGCCGAAGCGCCCAGGCAGGCGCGGCAGGAAAAAGGTCGCGCCGACATCGGGGAAAAAGCCGATGCCTGCCTCTGGCATGGCGAAATCGAGCGCCTCGCCCGCAACGCAATGCGCCGCATGGACGGAGAGGCCGGCGCCGCCGCCCATGACGATGCCCTCGGCCAGCGCGACGATGGGTTTCGGATAGCGTTTGATGCGGCGGTTCAGGCGATATTCCGCGCGGAAGAAATCGAGCTGCGCATCGCGCCGCCCGGCCTTGCCCAATTGGTAGAGCGCACGGATGTCGGCGCCCGCGCAAAACGCCCGCTCGCCCGCCCCCCGGATCAGCACGCAGCGGACGGCGGCGTCATTTTCAAAAAGATCGAGCCCCTCCGCGACCGCGCGCACCATGGCGAGATCGAGCGAATTCAGCGCCGCCGGCCGGTTCAGCGTGATCGCGCCGCAGCGGCCGATCGTTTCGATGATGACGTCCGCGGCGCCCATGCTCTCTCCGTTGCGGGACTTAGATCACGATGTTTCTGGATTGAATCAATCCAAAATCACAAACGTGACCGATTCCAGGAGTCCCGAGCGGGTGCGGGCGGAAAACCGGTTCCCACTTTTCCTCGTCCCGCTCTAGCCCCGGAGCGGGCGCCGCGTCAACGCGCCTTTCCGCGCGGGCGCAGAGGGTCGCGGACGGCGATTTCGCTTTAGAACTGCACCGTGGTGCGGACGCCAAAAACCGCAGCGTCCGGAATTCGCCCGCTCGCCGGGTTCAGCGGATTGACGGCCCCGCCTCCGGGATGAAAGACATATTCGAAATCGGGCTGCACCGTCCAGCCGGGCATGATCTGCGCCTGATAAGTGGCCTCCAGAAGCAATTCGTAATCGCGCGCGGGCAGCTTCTCGCCCGTGAAGGCCGCCGTATCGACGTCGAGCGCGTTAACCGCGGGAGACACTTCGGTATAGGAGGCCGAGACGCCGAACTGGTCGCCCGGCCGCTGGCTCCAGAGCCCCATGAAATTGACGCCGCCATCGGCATAAAAGTGTATCAGATTGCGGTCCGTCGGGGCGGCGCTCACCCGCGCGAAGGCGCCGATTCCCTTTTTCGGATCTTCGCCGGGCAGACGCCAGAGCATCTGGTCGATCACCCCGTAAAGACTATAGTCGCCGCTATGGGTGAGCGCCCTGCCGTCGCTGTCGGGATCGGCCAGCGGCACGCCGTCAGAGCCGAAATACTGGTCGTTGAAACTGCCGAAGTGATACCAGCCGCCGAATTTGATCTTACCCGCGAGCCCCGTCGAATCTTTGTCCTGATTATAGGCGAACTGCGCCTCGCCGACGACGAAGGGCGGGTATTTCACGAGGAAATTCGTGTCCGAGGGGTCATACTGCCACGGCTTCCCCGAGAATCCGGCGCCGGTCGGATCGCCGTTGAAGACGGCGGCGACAAGGTTCAGCTGGTCGCTCGCATAGACCTTGACGCGCACGCCCGGCGTCGCGAAGGGATAGGCGGGACCGCCGCTCGGAAGATCATCGGCGAAGATATTCGGCCAGCCATAGGTCGAGTTGAGATAGAGCTGCCCGAGTTCGCTGATGAAAAAGTCGCTGTCGGCGGCGAGTTGACCGACGCGGATGGACAGCTTGTCGCCGGGGAGCTTGTACTCAGCCCAGGCCTCGAACAGCAGCCACGCCGGATGCGCCGCGATGAAGGTAATCGCGGAGTAGTTGTAAAGATTATAGGTCGAGAGGCTCTGGCCTGCGATTTCGTAGGAATTAATGTGGAAGATCAGGCCCTTGATCCCGGCGATCTGATTCATGTCGCCGTCGAGGCCGAGTTCGAGGCGCTGCTCGTAGCGCGCGCCCTGTTTGACGCCGCCCGTCGGGTTGCCGAACACCTCGCTGATAAAATTCACCTGCGGGTTGAAGCCGCGTTCGCAGAGCGCCTTCTTCCAATCGCCGAGCACCGGAACGCTGCCGGAGATCGAGGGCTGCCCATCGCATAAGGTGGGGGCGGGCGCGGGCTCCTGCGGTTTGGGCGCCGCATCGCTCGCGTCCGCCGCGCAGGCGAGACCGCTCGGGACGACCGTCAAGACCGCGAGCAGCGCGGCGAAGCGCCAATCGCTGCCCGTCGATCGCGCGGACCGCCTGCCGCGAACGGCGAACATGCAGGGTTCACGCATCTCCTTATCCGAACATTCATATTCATCCGCGTTCATCAATACTTGATAATACGGACGCGCGAACATTCGCAAGAAGTCTATTTTTTCATTATTCCAATCTAACGAACCCGCGCCTTGTATACGGGCAGATCGCCAAAATAATATCGAGCGCCGTTGCAAGACCGCCACAGGTCGCCGGTCGCGTTCAAAGGCGGCGCGGCGAACGGCGCTCGCGCGTCGCCGCCGCGCCGGAATCGCCTCAAATCGAAGTAGATCAGGTTCCGACTGTCTAACTGGCGGAAGCAGGCGGGTATGATTGCGTAAGTCTCAGGAAACCACCAAAAAATAAATACATGATCTTTCGCATTTTTACTGTTGAGTTTTCAGAGACTTCGCAATGCACTAACTTGCCTTGATGCGCGCAAGTAAATGTTCTATTTTGTAAGCTTTCTTGGATGATTGTGATTTTGGTATCCCCAATTACAAGCCCTGGCGCAATATAGTCACCGCTCGATGAATGATTTTCAGACGCTCTTGCGTCCTCGCCCGTACGGGCGGCCGCGTCGCTTATCGGCGCAAAATCTGGGAAACATTCGTTAAACTTTGAATGCGCTTCTCTAAGCGAGTTCCTGTCGATCCTTGCCCCAAGATATGCCGAATTCTCTGAAATATTACGCGCCGCCTCTATTTGCCCGCGGAAATTTAAGAGCGACATGACGGCGTCGCGGCAGGCGAGCAGTCTCCAACATCCGAACGCCGAAGGTCGGCCGGGGAGCGAACCCAAAACCGAATCCTGCATGCAGCAATAATCAAAGAGATGCACAGCCGCGCCAAATTGCTTTGTATATTTTTCAATGTCCCTCAGAGCGAAGTTCAACACGCAAATGTCCTGGCGTTCGTCCAAGGGGACGATGTTCATGCACAATTGCGGCACATCGCCTTGCATGATGATCATTGCTGCGATCCATGACCGGCTAAGAAGTCGGATATCAAATCAGCGAGGATAGGCGCGCAAGCGCAAAAACGAAAGCGCTTCCGAATGGAGCGATTCCCATTTCCGAAAGCGCCACAATAAGTCGCTGAAAAAATTGGAGCGGGTGAAGGGAATCGAACCCTCGTATTCAGCTTGGAAGGCTGCTGCT
>DAITNE010000177.1:0-4819 GCA_036834765.1 Methylocella sp. | reverse complement strand
CGTTTCGAAAAGCAGCACGAGGCGTGTCACGCAAAGCTCGGGGTCGCCTGGCAGGAATGGCAGGAGATTGCGATTGACCGGGATGGCCAGTTGGCGCTTCCGGTCGTCATTGTCGCAACACCGCCGGAACAATTCCCAAGCGTCGGGGAAGTCGTGCTTTATTTCGAAAAAGGCCCAGCCGTCGCCGGGAATTTTTTCCCGCGCGGCGGCGTGAGCGGCTCGGCGCAAGCCTTCGCCGCCTTCGCGCGCCGTATAGTTCAGATGCAAGATCGTGTCGGTCAGCGAGTTCAAGTCGAAATAGTTATTCTCCGGCGGCAGTTCGATACGCCAGCGGCTCACCGCGCCCATATATTCGAACGGCAGATAGCGCGGGTCATTGAAGTTGAGCTCGAACAGACCGGTATCATTCTGTCCGCCCGAGGTCGCTATCGCTTCGCGCGCACCATAGATCCTGACCCTGCGCGGATCGTCGGCGCAAAGTTCATAACCTTCCTCCGCAGGCTCGGAGTGACAGGAACAGGGCTTTGGCGGACAACAGCAGCCATGCGGCGGCGCGATCAGGCGCGGATCGATGCGGGTGACGTTATCGATCAGCGTCAACCGGCAATGCACGCCGGAATAGGGCCCGGCGACGCAAGGAATGGTCAAGCTGACATTCCTGATCCGGCGCATGTAATGGCCGGGAAAATCGAGATCGAACATCCATTCAGGAATCTCGATTTCGCAATAGCCCGTGGTCCTCAGCCGCAGAAAGGCCATCGCAAAATCAAGACGCAGCGAGATATGTTTGGTCAGTTCATATTCGCGGATATTCTCGTCGAGATAGCCATGGTCCATGTGGCGCAGGGCGGCCGACAGCCGGTCGCCCGCCAGCAGGCCTTCCCGTAAATTGTCCCAGGCGTCATCCGCAATGAAGCGGCGCGTCGTGTGGCCGCGTTCGAGATTGAACGCGCGCTCGGCCTGCCGCGCCGCATGGAGCGCCAGCTCATAGGTCTGGTAATAGAGCGATGCGGTCTCGCGTTGCAGGTAAAGATAGAGATCATGCGCGGTGAATTTGTCGCGTAAAAAATTCTGCACTTCGCCCGACTGCTCCATCTGGCGCCTGAAGCTGTTCAAATCGCCCAGCATCTGGTCACGTCGCCGCTGGGCGGCCAGGATCTGACGTTCGATCTGCTGGATTTCGATGACAAGAATCTGAGTTTGATGGACCCATTCGTCGTTGCGCCGCTGCCACCCGGCCTGGGTCAGGTCGAGTCCGGCGGTCGAACTGGCGATTTCAGCGAGACTGTTCATCACCCGGGCGGCGCCGGCGAAGACATGCCCCAAGGGTTCGCCGATCGGCAATTGTTCATAGATCAATGGCGTCCCGCCGAAGCCAGCGACGCCGTCGAAGAAATTGCCGACGCCGTTCGCCGCTTCGCCGCTCGCCTCGATGGCGTTGCTGGCGGCGCGCAAATCGGTCGAAACGCCGGTAAGGTCCTGGAAGGCGAGTTCGCCGCCGATCAGGCCATTCTGGATCAGGTTGTTGTAATAGGCGAGATTGGCCTGGCTGACCGCTTTGGTCTTCTGTAGCGCTTCGACCTGCCAGTCGGCGTCCCGCCATTGATCCTCCTTCGAATCGAGGCCGAGCGTGAAGAGTTCGCGCTCATGTTGCGCGCGCAAGGCGGCGAGATATTCCGCATCGCCTTTTTCAAAGGCCCCCAGCAGGGCGCCGCCCAGTTCCTGCGCCCTCGCGGCATATTCCTGCGCCTTCTGGATCAGCAGAGAAAAGCGATAGGGCGAATGCAGCTTGCAATAATCCGATTCTTCGGCGCAGGCGTCGAGCGCGTCGCGCCAGCCCTGGCGCAACGGACTATCGCCGAAATAGGGCATGTCGCGATGCGCGACGCCATTATGCAGGCGTCTTGCGTTCAGGCATTCATGGATCAGGCGCAGCCGGTCGTGGACCACGTCATACAGCTCCAGAAGCCGGGGATTCAGCGGCGCAAATTCGGGCTTGAAACCCTCCACGGTCTGCACGGAGGTTGGCTCGGGCAGCCGGATGGACTCCGGCCGTTCACCGAGAATCTTTTTCGCGGCGTCGAAAATGACGCGCGCCTGCTGGAAGCTTTCCGGCGAATTTCGCCGTCGCATCATGGCGTCGCCCCATTCGCGCAGCGTTTCCAGATAGAGCAGTACGATCGAGCGGTTTTCCACCTGCGCGCAGGAAACATCCGCGCCGTCGCAACAGGCGCTTTGCGTGCTGGGAGGCGGCGGCGGCGCAACCGACGCCAGCGCCCTTACGCCGGCGACTGGAACCTGTCCATCGCCATTTGAACCCCGTGAGTCGGGGCAATGGGTCCAGGCGCAATCGCTGGCGAGCGGATCGAACGCGCGCCGAACCCATTGCAACGCCGATTCGAAGCGGCAATGGGCGCGCAGGGCGCCGGCTATGGCGATCACCGGGGCGAAGGGCGACAGAGGATAGAGCGGCGCGCCGGGCGCCACGAAAGCGAAATAGGGATAGGCCGGCAGCAACCCGTTGACAAAAGACGGATCCGGTTGCGGCTGGGCGACCAGCGGCAGGGTCACCGCGCAATCCCCGGCGAGGTCATAGCGGAATCCGGGCGGGGGCGTATCCGCATAGCCCACGGGAGCGATGGCGTTCGAGACCGAGAAATAGAGGGAATCGCCGACGCGCTGAACAAAGGCCAGATCGACGTCGCCCGGGTTGACCGCCACTCCGAAATGCGATCGCCGGGGCTGCTGGAACTCGCCGTTACGCCTGCGGCTCCAGGCCAGCCGAACCATGGCCACGGTCGGCCAGGCGAGCAATTGCGGCAATTGCGTCGGATCCTCCCAATAGGCCGCCTGCTGCTGGACCGGATCGTAGAAATCGTCCTGAAAGCCGTATTGATAGCCGTCGTTCGGCTCGACGATGGGGAAGCCCGGCGGAACCGCAGGATTGTCGTAATAGCAGCCGGGGATGAGCCAGAAATAATATTCGTCCATCACGGCCGGAGGCTCGCAGTCGCAGTCCGTGCAGCACGAGACGCAACCCTCCTCATGATGCTCATGCGGCTCGAACCCCATGCCGGCCGGCGGCGCGCCGGCGGCGGCGACGCGAACGAAACGCGCGCCGAGGCGGATGGCGGCCTCCATCCACGCCGGCAGGGCCGCCGTCGCCGCCGCTCCTTGAGCCGGGGACGGGCCGACCGCAGCCAGCCAGGACGGTCGCGCGTCGCGCTTGGGCGTTCCGATCAGATTAAGGCCCTCCCGCCGCGCCGGGAGCAATTCGATCCTGGAGACTTCCCGCTTTTGCAGCAGTTCCAGACTCTGGTGCAACGGCAGTTTTTCGTCCGGCCACCATTCAAGCGCGCCGGGGCGGGCCAGGGTGAGCTCGCAATCGAGCAATTTCCCTTCGAGGAAGCGGAAGGCCTCCACCCGCCGCGCCTTCGCCAGTTCGTCCCACTCGATCCAGTCTTCCTGGTAAAGATGGCGACGCTTGCACGCCTGCCAGACATGGAACGAAGCGAATTCGCGATCCCACATCCGGGCGAAGGCGGCGCTGATCGTCCAGCCCGGCTCCAGTCCGAGCCGCGCCCGGCGAATGAAATTTTGGGCTGCGGTAATCGCTTCCTCGATGCGACTGGCTCTTTCGCAGAGACCGCATTCGACATCGAGCAGCAGCAGGTCGCTGAGGTCGCGCGGCGTCGTCGCATAGCCGCCGCCCGGCCACGGCAATGGCAGCCTGTCGCCATGGCAGAGATAAGCGAGCAACGCGGCGCGGCCGCGCAGCCGCAAAGGATCGTCGAGCCGCTTCACTTCCGCATAGCGGCGCAATTCGCAATGTTCCAGCGCCCCCTCGCAGACGAAGGCGATCAGATTGGCGTTGCCGGTCTGGGTTTCGCCGAACACCAGCGCGCCGGGATCGTCCGAGGCCCAGAGGTCGGGTCGCGCCTTGGCAATGTCCTTGAACGCGAAGAAATGCTGCATCGCCCGCAGCCAGCGATCGGCGCGCCAGACGCGCATCGCCCATCGTTCGTCTTCGAGGTCGGCGCTTGTGACCTCGTAAACCCTGGAATATTGGCCCTGGAAATAATGCAGCTCCAACGGCCAGAACAGCGAGTTCACGCCCATGTGGCGCAACAGGCCGTCGGGATGAGCCGGCTTTTTATCCTCCGCCTCGTCGAACATGAACCACAGGTGGCGTCCACACTCATGGCGCACGCCCTTGCGTATGACGGCATAGTCGAACAGGCGCTCCCACCAGTCGAACATCGCCTGAATGCGCTGCGCCGACGGATTTACGCGCGAATCCTGCGCCGGTTGCTGCGCATGATAATTGTCGAGCAGAGGCAGATAGTTGAAGTCGAAATCCGCCGAATGGCGAAGGAACCCGGCGCCGGAACGATAGAAGGCGGCGCCAGCGAAATTCCTGGCCTGCGCGAGCATGTAGCCCAGCTCGGAATCGCCGTCGGCGCGCCGATGGGCGGAGAGCGCGAAACGATCGGCGAACAGCAGCGCCTTGAACGCGCGCTGATAGGTCCGCCGCACATCCCTGAAGGAACCGACATAGAGCTGGCTCAAAAATGCGCCCGCGCCTTCCCCGAGCGTGGCGACGCTATCGCTGAGCGGCTTGTCCTTGAACACGCAGAACAGCTTTTCATGCGGGATGACGACCCGCCGGCCATCGCTGTCCGGTCCGGCATATTTGAGCTGGAAGCCCGCATGTTGCGCAGAGATCGGCTCGCCGTCGCAAAATTCCGGCGTCGGGCGGACGAGTTCGACCACGACGCCATAGGCGCCGCGCTTGAGCGGCAGCGAAGCAAAACGACGC
>DAITNE010000176.1:0-4827 GCA_036834765.1 Methylocella sp. | reverse complement strand
GCTCGTCAGGCTCATAACCTGAAGGCCGCAGGTTCAAATCCTGCCCCCGCAACCACCTTTACCGAACGAACGAACTCTTCGTGAACAGCCCCCGGAGTCGGGGCTCCTCCACCAGCGTGCTGCGCAAGATGGAGCATGCTGGGAAGGTCGCCGACGAGTTCAACCTCGAGGCGGCCCTCTGCGGTCGGCCGCAAGATCACCTGATCGATCAACGCGCGGATGATTTCGACTGCCTCGGTGCGCGTGGCCTCTTCCTGCAAGAGGGTCTGCAAGGACGCGACCTTCCGCCGGTAGGCGGCGGCGAGATTGGGATGGAACCGCACCGGCTCGTCCTGGATTCCCGCCCATTCTGTCGCGGCCTGGCGTTTGCGTTCTTCAAAAGCCTCCAGCTTGGCCTGAACAGTTGGGCCTCTTAGATCCCCGGACGCGACGGCGTCGAGCAGGTTATCGATCCGACGCTCGAGATCCTTCTGTTCCCGCGCGAGCGCTCCGCGCCGGCGATCGCGATCGCGACGGCCTCGATTGATCTCTTCGTTGAAGGCTCGGACAAACTCGTCGACGAGATCGGGCGCCATCAGCTGGCGCTGCAGGGCATCGATAATCCAGCTTTCGATTTCGCTTCGACGAACGCTCGCGCGATTGAGGCATGTTCCTTGCCTCCGGGCGCTGGAGCAGGCGATATAGTCCTTGCCGATCGAAGCGGCTGCGCCGCCGCAAACGCCGCAGACCGCTTTTCCAGTCAGGAGATGGCGAGGGCGTCGGCGGGTCCAGAACTCGGTCGCGCGCGCCTTGGCGACTGGGCCGCTGGTCCTGATGGCGACGAGCCGCGTCTGGGCGCGGCTCCAGAGATCATCGTCCACGATTCGCAGGTCAAGCGCGTCGCGGCGAATCCACTCCTCGGGCGGATTGAGGCGCGAAACCCGCCTTCCCGTCGTTGGATCCTTGCTATAACGCAATCGATTCCAGACGATCCCGCCGATGTAGAGTTCGTTGTGAAGGATGCCCGTGCCGCGGAGGGCATGGCCGCGGATCGTCGTATCGCCCCAGGGACGACCGCCGGGCCCAGGCGTTGACTCCCGATTGAGTTCGGCTGCGATCCGGCGCGGACTTTTCCCCGCGGCGAAGTCTGCAAAAATGCGACAAACCACCGCCGCCTCCGCTTCGATAATTTCGCGGCCGCCGCGCTCGCCGTCCATGCTGCGGACGACTGCGTAGCCATAGCAAAGCCCACCGCCCGAACGCCCCTTTTCGATGCGTCCGCGCAGCCCGCGGCGCGTCTTGTCGGCGAGGTCCTTAAGGAAGAGCGCGTTCATCGTGCCTTTCAGCCCCACGTGCAGCTCGGTGATTTCGCCCTCCGCGAGCGTCACGATGCGAACGCCTGCAAAGCTCATGAGCTTGAAAAAGGAGGCGATGTGCTCTTGGTCGCGACTGATGCGATCAAGCGCCTCAACCAGCACAATGTCGAACTCGCCCTTCCGCGCATCGTCGAGGATCTTCTGATAACCAGGCCGGAGATTGCTTGCGCCGGACATGCCGCGATCGACGTAGGTCGCGGCCAGCAACCACTTTTCGCGGACGGCGCGCTCCGTGCAAACGCGGATCTGATCCTCGATCGATGCTGCGCTCTGCAGATCCGACGAATAGCGGGCATATATGCTCACGCGCATTCTGGCTCTCCGAAATTGCGGCGCTGTTCTCTGGCCGACGCGTCATTCAAACTAAACTGCGTTCGCCGCCAGGGACCGCAGCCTGTTTTTCATCAAGGCCCGATTCTGGGCAAGCCTCTGGCTCGCTTTGATCCCATTGGCCAAATTGTAGTGTCGCTCGCCGACCTCCGGCGAGGCATGCTGCAGTAAACCGGGAATGAGGCCGATTTGCTCGGGGGCGTCCATTGCCAGATAGGTGGCGGCCGAACGCCGGAAATCGTGCAGACACATGTCCTTGCCGAACCGCTTTAGGAGACGCGCTCGGGCGATGTCATAGAGGCGGCCAGCCGACAAAGCGCCATGGCGATACGAAGCCCACAATCCCTCATGGGGGCGAGGCCCGAGGAGGCGCGGCCGGATGTCTTTAAGATAGCGTTTGACATATGGGGCGAGCGCCGCCGGCACGGGAAAGCTCTCAGAGCGCTTGGACTTCGTGTCAGCGGGATGCAGAAGCAGATTGATGTCGCCGCCGTCGATCTCGATATGCCGATCGACCGTCAGGGCCGCCAGGCTCCGACGTCGGATCGGCCAAAGGCTGAGCAGAGCAAGAATCAACCCGTCCCGGTATTGCAGTTCACGCGTTCTGTGGCTGGTGGCGGGCATGGTGAGAGCCTTGTCCATCAGTTCGATGCCGAAGTCGAGCGTCTGACAGGGCGGCGCCAGCCGATCAAAACGGTCGTTTGGCCGCGCGCGGGCGAGGAGCCGGGCTTTGACCGCGGCAAGCCAGCCCCAGTCGCGCTCGCCGGCGATCAGGCGGCCGGCATAGCAAAGGCTATGGATCATCTGTGCGACCGAGGAAGGAACCATGTCCAGGCTGAGGCGGGCGACGAAGTCGCGTACGCGCTCGAGGGAAATGCGATCGGCCGGCGGCTCCAGAAGGTCGTCGGGATGAGCGGCGTGCAGGAACCCCAGCCAACGACTGTATCCCATTCGGATGCTGGTCCGGGTGCCCTCCGCGAGGTGATCCCCAGCCCCGCTTGTTTCGTCGAAAAGATCACCGGCTTTGAAGGCCGCCTCGAACGCCTGACGATCCGCGGCCGGCCACTGAATTTCGGGAAGATGTTTCATGACGCGCCCCCCTCCTTCCGACGCCGACCCGGCTCGATCGCCTTTTTCGAGACGGCTTTCTTGCCGGGGCGCGCCAGCTGGAGCTTCTCGCGCTGTCCGAAGAGATGTTTCGCGTAGGCGCGGCTGGCGCGGCGGCTGCCGGAGCCGGCATAGATCAGCGTGGTTTTGGCCGATGAATGGTGAAGAATCGCCTGCGCCGTCTGATGGTCTTCGGGGTTCGCCTCGAGATAGACGCTCGCGGCGAAGTGGCGGAACTGGTGCGGAGTCATATGGACCCCGACATGTTTCGCGATCACTTCGGTGATCTGGAGACACAGCGTGCCCTGGTGCTTGCGGTCGCCCTTTTCCGTGACGAACAGAAATCCGTTTGGATCGGCGCCGACGCGCGGCAGGAGGCAGCGGCGATACCAACGGAGTCGCCGTGCGACATCCGCCGGTATCTCGACCGTCAGATCCTGGCGCCTGGCCTTGGTTTCCTCGGCAGGAATGTGCAACAGCAATGGGCCCCTGGGCCCGTCCGGCTCCACGAAATGGCGGCGCCAATGCAAGGCGCTGAGATTCTGGGGCCGGAGAGCGCAGGCCAATTGGACGTCGATCGCAATCGCGATTTGCGCCTCGACGAATGGCAGGCCAGGCGCTCCCTTTTCTGAAGCGGCTTTGGCGAGCACCGTTTCAGGGAGGAACAGAAGCTTGGCGCGGAGCCCTTCCGACTCGAGCTGGCGCAAGAGCGCCTTGTTTTTTGACGTCAGATCGAACGGGATAGCTGGCAACTTGGCGGCGAGAGCCTTGAGTTCGGCCACCCGCTCCACGGACGCGCCCGCGTGATGCTTCGCTGCCTGGATCAGCGTTTTGGCGATGCCGACGGCAAAGGCGCTCGGTTTTCCGTTTCCTGCGCCATGGTAGTGGCGCAGGATGGTTTTGAAGCGCTCTGGCTTGACAAGATCCGCGAGCGAAACGATGTCCGCCACTACTGAGCCCGCCTCGACGAGCACCGACGCCGCCAGGCGCAGATGCTCGCGTTGCTGTCGCAGCGTGCTTGGCGCCAGGGGGCGGCGCGGCGCCGTGGCGGCCTCCTCAAACAGATCCACATCGGCGCGGCTGGCGAGATAGGCCTCGGCGTCGGCTCGGAAGCTTTCGCTGAGATCGTCCCAGCCGAGCCGCTTGCGCGGCGCTCGGAAGGAGATCCGCGACAGCAGGGTCTTCGGCCAGCCATCGCCCGTCCCGGCGGCCTCATTCCAAAGAAGTGGCGCTCTGCGGGCGATATCGCGGGGCTTGGGGCAATGCGTGCGCGTCTCCAACCAGATCGAGAACCGCTGTACGGCATCGTCGGTCACGGCACTCGGGGGAACTTCGTTAATGGCGCACCAATTCGCGAATGTGGCGAGGCCCTCGGCGAGCCGCCTGTTCGCGCCTATGCCCTGCAGCAGCGGCGCCCAGGCCGGGTGACGCCGCGCAAACCCCCGCCCCATGTCGTCGAGCGCGCCGGCTAGCTGCAGCCCGGCCGCAAGGAGGCTTCTCTGGTTTGAGAATGTCTTGGCGCTGACGCCAAACTTTGCCGGTCGGACACCGCGCAACTGCGCCCGCAATGCGCAAGCGTCCGCCGGGATGTCCGACGGTGAGCGGCCCGCCATCTCGCAGAGCCGATTGATCGCCGAGATCATGTCGCGGCGTCGCACGGGGGCAATGTCAGCCGAAGCGACAATTGCGAGCACGTCCGCCAATGTCTTCGTCTTGTCGCTAAGAGTTGCCATTTTTTATTCCAAGTCCCATAATTGACAAAGCGGCGAAAAGAACCCGTCTAAACTGGTCCATTCGGGAAACGTATCATAGCGTAGATGGAACGATTACTTGGATGACTGTTTCCCGATGTCGCTACTGACTTCTGTTTTTGCTTTTAATTTCAACGTCGACATCGCTCTACTCCGTTAAGGCCGGCGCGACCGACCGAACGGCGGTCCGGTGCCGCGCCGTCCTCACCAGGCATTCGGAAAATCGGCTCGGGCAAGAGCGCCGGCGGCAGGATCTGCGACTTACGCTAATTGCGTAACTTGCG
>DAITNE010000175.1:0-4865 GCA_036834765.1 Methylocella sp. | reverse complement strand
GTGATGATTCTATCGTATGTCGCTGTCGTCCATTAAGTCCGACGGGCTGCTAGGGAACTGCTTTCCGAACCGTTGGTTGGAGAGGAACTGGCACATGCCGTTCCAGCTCATCAAGCAGCGATGGCGCACATATTCCTCCAGCGTGTAGCGATTGTCGTCCTCATGGGCCAGGGGGCCAACTTCTTCACCTTCTTGGGGAACCGCGCTATGACGCACCTGGTAGTAGGTCGAAACGGTCCGGGCGACGGGCTCGCGCATGAAAGTGACATAGCGCCAGCTTTCCGGCCGCGGCAGATGGTCGCGCAGGCCGAAGGGCATATGGCCTACGATTACTTCGAGGTCCTCCTGTTCCGCCCGGGGCATGGCCAGAAGCTCCTCTGCCGATCCGCATTGGGTCGGCGGCTCGCTGCCCTGAAAGAAAAAGATTTTGCGGCGGTCGAGGCAATTATACATGACCTCGTGACGCAACGTGGTGCCGCCGGTGCGATGAATGTGGAGATAGATCAGGCGCTTGATTTTCTTGGTATATGACACCCCGAAATCCCTTTTTTACTCGGCGTCGATTTAAATCACATAGATCCTGTCCGGCAGCTCGTCCACCGCGCCGCTTGAGGGAAAGTGCTGGGCGAGCACCTCGCCGCATTGCTCCACCGCCGAAATGAAGCCCGCCGCCATGTCGCCGTTGCGGATATGGAAAAGCAGCGTGTCGACCGCGCCCCGCCACACGGACTGGTCGACCTTCGCCGCGATGCCGTCATCGGCGACGATGCGGACGTAATGTTCGGCGAGCGAGACGAAGATCAGCACCCCGGCGCGGTTTTGCTTCTTCGCCATGCCGCGGATCATGAATTGCTCCATCGCCGCGCGATGCGCCTCGGCCCGGCGCACCCGGCGCGGCGCCAGCCGGTGACGAAGGCCGGATGAGGAGAGCGCGAGGTAAAGCGCCGCGAAGACGAAAACCTGGACGAGCAGGATTTGCTGCACGGTGAGCTGCGTCGCGGCGATGAGGGGCCAGGGCGAAGCGAGCGCGATCAGCGCCGACCAGGCGACGGCGTAGGTCAGATAATCGGAGGAACTCCGAGCGATGACGCAGACGATCTCGCCGTCGGTGCGCAGCTCCGCGGTCTTGATCGCGGCGTCGACGCGGCGTTGCTCTTCGATCGACAGAGTCATCACCAGCTCCCCGAGGCGCCGCCGCCGCCGGATGATCCGCCGCCGCCCGAGAAGCCGCCGCCGCCGCCAAATCCGCCGCCATCGCCCCAGCCCCCGCCGCGCCCGCCGGAATTGGCCAGCATGCCGAGGATGAAGGACAGAAGATTGCTCCAGAAATAATCGCGTTCGGCCGGGGCTCTCTGTTGTAGCGCGCCTTTGCCCCAGCGCGGGTCGCCGGTCAAATAGCCCGCCTGCGCGCCGACGCGCGGCACCCGCGTGAGCAGGATGACGATGACGACGAAAAGCGCGAGGACGATCCATGGCGTCAGCGAATCCGTCGCCGAATCGCGGTGGTCGAGGCGCAGGTCCGGGCGCTTTTGCCATTCGGACGCGTCCGTCGTCAGCACGGTGATGATGTCGTCGACGCCGCGCTCGACGCCGCCGCCGTAATCGCCGGCCTTGAAGCGTGGCGCCATCGCATTGGAGATGATGATCTTGGACAGCGCGTCGGTGAGCGTGCCTTCGAGACCGTAGCCGACCTCGATGCGGACCCTGTGCTGGTTCGGCGCGATCAAGAGTAGGACGCCGTTGTTCTTGTCCTTTTCGCCGAGCTTCCAGTCGCGAAACAGGGCGTTGGCGTAAGGTTCGATCTCGTCGCCGTCGAGCGAAGTAACCGTCGCCACAACCAGCTGGATGCCGGATTTCTCCTCCAGCGTCTGAAGCTTCGGTTCAAGCGCGGCCTTCGTCGCGTCCGGGATGACGTTGGCCGCGTCGACGATGCGCCCGGTGAGCGGCGGGAAATCATAGGCGAGCGCCAGCCCGGCGCAGAGCAGGGCGGCGAGGACAAGCAGGATAGCGCCTGCGCGGCGCGCAAAAGCCGGCGCGGCGCTTGGCGCCCCGCGCCCCATCGGATCGGACGGAATGGTCAGAAATTCACGCGTCAAAATTTCACTTTTTAAAACTTCACTTGCGGCGCGGTCTGCGCGGCGTCATTCGCCGTGAAGGCGGCGAGCGGCTGCTTGCCCGAGAACAAGGTCTTGGCCCAGAGAATGGTCGGGAAGGTCTGCAGGGCGGTATTGTAGACCCGCACGGCCTCGATGTAATCGCGGCGGGCCACGGCGATGCGGTTCTCGGTGCCTTCGAGCTGTGACTGAAGGGCGAGGAAGTTCTGGTTCGATTTGAGGTCAGGATAGTTCTCGCTGACCGCCAGCAGCCGGCCGAGCGCGCTCGACAACTGTCCCTGCGCCTCCTGAAACTGCTGCAGCTTGGCGGGATCGGTCAGCTGCGAGGCGTCGATATTGATCGAGGTCGCCTTGGCCCGCGCCTCGGTGACCGCGGTGAAGGTGTCCTTCTCCTGCTTCGCATAGCCCTGCACGGTGGCGACCAGATTGGGGATCAGGTCCGAGCGCCGCTGATACTGGTTCTGCACGTCCGCCCATTTGGCCTTGGCCTGCTCTTCAAGGGTCGGGATCGTGTTATAGCCGCATCCCGCGAGGCACAGGCCGAGCATGGCGACCGTGAGGAGGGCGGCGAGCCGGCGCCATGGCGCATTGTGCGGCTCTGCCTGCGCCAGAGATGGCGTTGGATTTCCAGAAAAAATCATGCGCGGCGCTCCAGCTTCGGAAGGTACGGTCGCGGCGGGCGATTGCCCTGCGCGGAGTTAAACTGCGCGTTCTTAACCTGAATACGACTGAGTCGAAAGAGCGATCGGCCCCTGACGTCAAGGTAAGGTTCAGGGTAAAAAGGATTTGACTGGCGCGGGTTGGGGCTTTCTTTAAGACTTCGGCGATCGCACCCTAACGAATACCACAGGTCACGCAGGGACAACGGCGCAAACGATGGAATTTTTCAAGCGCCCCCCATTCGCCTCCTTCACGGGACTGGTTTCGCCGATTTTGCTGCGCGCGTCGCTGATCCTGCTTTCCTGCTGCGGCCTCGGCGCCGCTTCGACCCCGCCCGTCCCCGTCACTTGCGTGCTGGAGCTTTTCACGAGCCAGGGCTGTTCATCCTGCCCGCCGGCGGATGCGTTGCTGGCGACGCTGGCGCGCAAGCCCGACATCGTCGCCGTGTCGTTTCCCGTCGACTATTGGGATTATATCGGCTGGAAGGACACTTTGGCTTCCGGCGCTTTCGCCGCGCGGCAGCACGCCTACGCCGAGGCCCATGGCGAAGAGCATGTCTATACGCCGCAGATCGTGGTCGACGGCCTCGTCGGCGTCGTGGGAAGCGATCGCGGGGAGATCGAGGCGGCGATCAGCGGCGGCAAGGGGCGCGGCGGCGCGGTGTCCCTGCCGATGCGGCTCTCGCATGCGGACGGCGCGCTCGTGATCGACGTCGCCGGCGGCGACGGTGGTCCGGCCGACGTTCTCGCCTTGCGCGTCGTGCGCTCGAAGACCGTGCATATCGGGCGCGGCGAAAACGCCGGCCGCGTCGTCACCTATACCAATGTCGTTCGCGCCATCGACAAGGTCGGCGACTGGACCGGCTCCATGGCGACGTTCAAATTGCCGGAGTCGCACGCCGATGACGAAGGCTATGTCGTCCTCCTCCAGAAAGGCACGCTGGAAAAGCCGGGTCCCATTCTCGGCGCCGCCAAAACCGCCGGACTTTGAGCGCGCATCGCTGCGCGGACATCCCGGGCCATCCCCCCAGTTGCGCCCCGCAAATCGGCGAAACGGCGATAAGATGCGGCGCGCCAAGGCGTTTTGCATGAAATCGCGCCTTAGGATCCCTTTCGCCCGTGAAGCTCCCGGCCTATAAGCGGCGGCGAATTTCCGCACGCGGGATGGTTCACGATTCCGCCGGGATCGCAAGCGGCGCCTTGAAGCGCTCACGCGCGGCGGATCGACAGGGAGCTTCATAGACCAATGAATTTCCGCTTTCTCCCCAGCGCGGCGGTCCTCGTCGCGACGACCGTTGCCCTGGCCTGCGCCGGCGCCGCGAGTTTCGCGGCGACCCCGTCAGGGCTGACGCCAGCGCTCATCCAAGCGCTGCCGGAAGCGCCGACGGCGAGCCCGGCTCCGCCGTCCCTCGCCCGCGAGGACGCAGGCGGCGGCTGGCGCGAAGCCAAAAAGGAGACGAAAGCGGAGGAGGCCAAAAAGGCCGCCGCCGAGAAGGCTGACGCCAAAAAAGCCGCGACCAAGCTGGGCGAGCCCAAATCCGGCAAGCCGGTGCAGGTCGGCTCTTTTAGCGACTGGGGCGCGTTTCTCGCCGAAGGCGCCAAGGACAAGACCTGCTACGCGCTGGCGACGCCGAAGGACCGGGCGCCCGCCAAGCTGAAGCGCGATCCCGCCTATATTTTCATCTCCAGCCGGCCGGCCGAAAAGGTGCGCAACGAAGTCTCCGTCATCATGGGGTTTGCGATGAAGGACGGCGGCGAGGCGCACGCCGATGTCGGCGGCGAGAATTTCGATCTCGTCGCCAAGGGCGCCAACGCCTGGATCAAGAATCCTGCGGAGGAGGCGCGGTTCATCGACGCTTTGAAGAAAGGCTCGAAGCTGATCGTCAAGGCGCCGTCGATAAAAGGCAATGTGACGACCGACACCTATTCCCTCGCGGGAATATCCGAGGCGCTCGAGAAGGTTCAGAAGGATTGCCCGTAAGACGCGGCGCGCCGTTTCGGCGGCGTCGCGAAACGATCGCCTTGTGCGCTCGCCCACTCGGCGCATAATGGATGCAGAATTTTAGGACGACGCGACGAACGCGCCGCCGGG
>DAITNE010000174.1:0-4907 GCA_036834765.1 Methylocella sp. | reverse complement strand
TCCTGATCGAGTGATCGGCCACGACCGAACGCCGCGGCTTTATCGCCGCCTGGCCGCCGGCTCCTCCGGTCGTTTGCGACCGGGCGAATCCCGGCCGATGCGACGCGAGCCAGCGCGCCCGCAAGGTAGTGGCGATGCCATGCGTCGCCAGATTGTCGAGACGCAGGGCGGCGAGACGCACGGCGGCGCCTGGCCTTCCCGCCGCGGCGAAGGCGCCGCATTCCGCGGGCGCCCAGCGCGACACGATCGCCTGCGCCGAGTGTCGATCATACACGAGATAATAGCGCCGCAGCAGCATGACCGCGACCATGGCGCCTTCCATCGCGGAGGCGAAGGCGACATGACCGTCCGCATCGGCGGCGATTTCGCCGGCCCAGCCGGCGCGTTTCACGCACCAGTAATTGTTGAGCTTGATGCAGCGCGGCGTCGCCGGCGAATCGCTCGCAACGAGTTTCGCCAGCGATTGCGGCGTCGATTCGAGGCGTTGCGCCGCCTCAAGGCGCCAGTTCGACACGATCCGTTCGCCGGGACGGAATGAGGCTTCGGCCGTCAACGCGGTGCGCGACATGTCCAGAATTGCCGCCCATGTTCGCGCCGGCGCGGCGAGGGCGGCGTCGACCTCGGCCGGAACGGCTGCGCCGGCGACGAGTGCAAGAAGGCTGACGAGTTCCAGCAGCATGGGCATCCCCGGCCGCATCCAGTCGCGGCGCTGGTCTTATCCCGGTCGCGCCGATCTTGGCGCCGCGCGCGGCGGGTTCAAGCGCCTTCCTCCGATTTTTGTAACGCGGCGGGCGTTATGAAGCGATCGAGGCGGCCGCGCTCTCGAAATGCTTTTCGCCAATCGGTCGCCTCGAATGCGATGACAGCGAGGCACGGCGCGGGAAACTGCGTGCGCAGCCGGGCGAGATCGGCGGCGGCGCCGCGTTTCGACAATGCATTGGCGGTCTCGGCGAGTCCGGGATTGTGGCCGATGACGAGAAGGTCGCGGACCGTCGCGGGCGTTTCGGCGAGCAGCGCGACAAGCGTCGTCATACTGGATTGGTAAAGCGATAACGCCACCGTGCGGGCCAGGCGAAGGCCAAGGGCGCGCTCGATCTCGTCCAGGGTTTCGATGGTCCTTTGCGCCGGCGAAACGAGCGCGAGGTCGGGCTTCTCGCCGGACGTCCTCAGGTAAGCGCCCATTCTCCACGCCGCATCTCGACCGTCAGGCGTGAGCCGCCGGTCCATGTCCCGCCCGCCCGCGGCGGGGACGGCCTCGGCATGGCGAAGGAGAAGAAGCCGAAGCATGAAGGGCGCGCAACTCTGGTCGGGTGTCGAAAATCCAAGTCTGGCATGTCTTCATGACATGGAAAAGAGTTGATCCCGCCGGCCGCGACGGCTGCGGGAAAAGGGAACTGGTCGCTATGGCGCGCCTACGAATGCCGGAACGGTTCCGACAAGCGCTCAGCCTCCGCCACCGCCTTATCCCCAGCTTCCTCCGTCGTCTTGATCGCCGTTTTCACCGATTTCGACCACATTTCGGCGTAGCTCTTGCTCAATTCGAGCGGGAAAGACGTCATCAACTCGCTGAACCTGCGGGTGTGCTGCAGAACGTGCTCGACCGCTTCGCGGACATAGCCCGACTGTATCGCCAGGACTTCGGCCAAGCCGTGCGCATTGCGCAACTTTTCAATCGTCTCCGATGTGTGCTCGATCGACTGTCGCGACATCTCGTTGATTTCCGCGGCGATAGCTTGCAGATTTCTGGTTGCGGCCGACACGCTGACGGCGTTGAGATCGGCGGCGGCATCGGCTCCGCGCGGATTCATGTCAGACATCACTGCCTCCCGTTGGGATAATCCCTGCAGCGGAAACCTTTCAAACGCCGATGGGTTGCGTTCGAGCCAGTGTTTTTGCGCTGGAGGCGGAGAGGCTCAAGCGGCGCTCAAGGCCGAGCGTAGCGCGTCGCCGATCGCCGTCAGGGCGGCGTCGACCCCCGCGCCGTCGGGGCCGCCAGCCTGCGCCATATCGCGCCGGCCGCCGCCTCCTTTGCCGCCAAGCTTGGCTGCCGCGAGGCGAACGAGCGCGACCGAATCGAAACGGTCTGTCAGGTCGTCGGTGACCCCGACGACGATGCCGGCCTTGCCTGCGTCATCGACGCTGGCGATCGCGACAACGCCGGAGCCGACGCGCTGTTTCGCCTCATCAGCAAGCGATTTCAGATCCTTCGTAGCGATGTTAGTCACAGCGCGGCTCAGGAATTTAACTCCGCCTATGTCTTCAACGCCGGGCGCGCTAGTCTCCGGGAAGCGCGCGACTGCCTCCGCAGATGCGCCCAACGATGGTTGGCTCGCTGCTACGGAACCCGCGCCAGCCCTCGCAGTTGCGCTGATCGATGACCGGCTCGCCGCCAAGGGTTGTGCGGACGCGACCGCTCCCAGAGCCAGCTCCCTGCGTGTCGCGCTCAGCTCTCGTTCGAGCTTGCGTCGCTCCTCGATCAGCTGCGCGAGACGTTTCGGTGCGTCGTCTTCGGAACTCTTGAGGAGGGTTGCGACATGGCGCAGGCGGGACGCCTCGGCATTAAGATAATGCCGCGCCTCGACCGCCGTCTTCGCTTCGATCCGCCGCACGCCGGCGGCGACCGCGCCTTCAGAGACGATTGTTATGAGGCCGATGTCGCCGGTCCGGGCGACATGCGTTCCGCCGCACAGCTCGACCGAAAAGGCGCGATTGGCGCCTTCGCCGCCGTCCTCGCGGTCCTGTGCGTAACCCATCGAGACGACCCGCACCTCATCGCCGTATTTCTCGCCGAAAAGCGCGCGCGCGCCTGAGCTCATGGCGTCTTCGACGGCCATCAGCCGCGTGACGACGGGCGCATTTTCGAGCACCGCGCGATTGGCGATGTCCTCGATGCGGGTCAATTCGTCCTCAGAGATCGGCTTCAGATGAGCGAAATCGAAGCGTAGGCGATCGCTGGCGACGAGCGAGCCTTTTTGCGCGACATGATCGCCAAGCACGAGGCGCAGCGCTTCGTGCAGCAAATGCGTCGCCGAGTGATTGGCCCGGATCGCCGCGCGGCGCGCGTGACCGACGGCGAGTTCGAGCGCGAGGCCGACGCGGACCTCGCCTTGCTCGACCGTCCCTTCATGCACAAAAAGGTCGCCGAGCTTCTTTTGCGTGTTGGCGACGCTGAAGCGAACGCCGTTGGCGCTCATGACGCCGGTATCGCCGACCTGGCCGCCGGACTCGCCATAAAACGGCGTCTGATTGAGGATGACGGCACCGGTCTCGCCGGCGCCAAGACGATCGGCCTCCCGCCCGTCCTTGACGATCGCCGCGACGACGCCTTCGGCGCGCTCCGCCTCATAGCCGAGGAAATCAGTGGCGCCGGCCTTCTCCCGGATCGAAAACCAGATGTTTTCGGTCGCCGCTTCGCCCGATCCCGCCCACGCCCTGCGCGCATCCGCGCGCTGGCGCGCCATGGCGGCCTCGAACCCATTGACGTCGACGCCGAGCGACCGGGCGCGCAGCGCGTCCTGCGTCAGATCGAGCGGAAAGCCGAACGTATCGTAAAGCCTGAAGGCGACCTGCCCTGGAAGGACGCCGCCCGCCGGAAGATCGCGCACGGCCTCGTCGAGGATCGAAAGGCCTCGCGCCAGCGTATCGATGAATCGCGTCTCCTCGAGCCGCAATGTTTCGACGATCAGCGACTCGGCCCGGATCAACTCCGGATAGGCTTGCCCCATTTCGCGCGACAGGACTGGAACGAGGCGCCAGAGCAAAGGTTCAGGCGCGCCGAGAAGCTGGGCGTGACGCATGGCGCGGCGCATGATCCGGCGCAGCACATAGCCGCGCCCTTCGTTTGAAGGCGTGACCCCGTCGGCGATGAGGAAGGCTGAGGCGCGCAGATGGTCGGCGATGACGCGAAGGCTGGCCTTTTGCGGGCCCGAGGGATCGGCCCCCGTCGCATCCGCGATAGCGCCGATCAGGACGCGAAAAAGATCGATGTCGTAATTCGACGTCGCGCCCTGCAGCAGCGCGGCGATGCGCTCGAGCCCCATCCCCGTATCGATCGAGGGACGCGGCAGATCGATGCGCTCGTCCGGCCCCGTCTGCTCGAATTGCATGAAGACGAGATTCCAGAATTCGAGGAAGCGATCGCCGTCCTCGTCGGCGCTGCCGGGCGGGCCGCCCCGAAGCTTGTCGCCTTGATCGTAGAAAATTTCGGAGCAGGGACCGCAGGGTCCGGTATCCCCCATCGCCCAGAAATTGTCGCTCGTCGCGATCCGGATGATCTTCGAATCCGGCAGTCCGGCGATTTTCTTCCATAAGGAGAAAGCCTCGTCGTCCGTATGATAGACCGTGACGAGCAGTCGGTCCTTCGGCAGGGCGAACTCCTGGGTAATCAACCTCCAGGCGAGTTCGATCGCGAGCGGCTTGAAATAATCGCCGAACGAGAAATTGCCGAGCATTTCAAAAAACGTATGGTGCCGCGCCGTATAGCCGACATTGTCGAGATCATTGTGCTTGCCGCCGGCGCGCACGCATTTTTGGGCGCTGGCGGCGCGCACATAGGGTCGCTTTTCGAGGCCGGTGAAAAGGTTCTTGAATTGCACCATCCCGGCGTTGGTGAACATCAAGGTCGGATCGTTGCGCGGAACGAGCGGCGCCGAAGGCACGATCTCATGGCCGTGCTTCTTGAAAAAATTGAGGAAGCCCGAGCGGATTTCGTTAACGCCGTTCATCTGCTTTTCCGTTTTGCATCTCGCGCGTTCTGGCTTGCGCGCAATCGCAAATGGCGCCGTTCGGATCCTGTATCCGCCGGCGCCTCGATCATTCGCGTAAACGTCGTGCGGCGCTTGCGCCGCCTCGACATTTCGAGACGGCTTTGCGCTTCGCCAGATCAAGCACAAGCCTCGCGATCGCTT
>DAITNE010000173.1:0-4961 GCA_036834765.1 Methylocella sp. | reverse complement strand
AGGATCGTCTCAAGCGCGTTCATGCCAGCGCCGCCTTCGCGCGGAGCGCGTGGCCGATGAACAAGCCGCCGACGGCGATCATCGGCAGCGACAGCAGCATTCCCATAGTTGCGCCTCCAAACAGAAAGCCGAGCTGCGGATCGGGCTCGCGAAAAAATTCGGATGCGATCCGCGCCGCGCCGTAGCCGACGGCGAAAATGCCGGTGACGAGCCCCGGCCGGCGCAGCGCGCCAAGGCGGACCGCGACGAAGAGCACAAGAAACAGCACAAGGCCCTCGAGCGTCGCCTCATAGAGCTGGCTCGGATGGCGCGGCAAAGGCCCAGCGCCGGGAAAGATCATCGCCCAAGCGACATCGGTCGGGCGCCCCCAAAGCTCCGGCTTGATGAAATTGGCGATGCGGCCGAGGAAAATCCCGATCGGCACGACGGCGCAAACGACATCGTAAAGCCGCAGCACCGAAATGCCCCGGGCCCGCGCCAGCAGCGCGACGGCGAGCGCGGTTCCGGCGAAGCCGCCGTGAAACGACATGCCGCCCTGCCAGAGTTTGAACATGTCGAGCGGGTGGGCGAGGAAAAACGGCAGGTTGTAGAACAACACATAGCCGATCCGGCCGCCGAGGATGACGCCGAGCGCGGCGTAGACGAGGAGATCGTCGATGCAGGCGGCGTCGGGGCGCGCGCCTGCCCCCCAGAGGGCTGGCTTGCGAACAAGGTATTGCGCATAGGCCCAGCCGAGCACGAGGCCGGCGATATAGGCCAGCGCATACCAGCGGATCGGAAACGGGCCGACCGAGACCAGCACCGGATCGATCATCGGATAGGCGATCACGAAAGGCATCAAGGCTCCAGAGATCGCAGGTGATGCGGCGCCGCCGCCGCTGCGTCAACCGATCTTGCGGTCTTTTCGTAACGGCGCCATGTCAGGCGGCGAGGATGCGGCGCGCCAGGGTGTTTCACGTGAAACATCCAAAGCGCCGTGCGAGGAAAATGCGGCGGAGCGCTGGTTTTACGGAATATACGACGGTTCGAGAGCGGGGCCGGCAGGTAAGATCGGCGCATGCCCAAGTAAGATTGGCGCATAAACGGAGGCGAATCATGGCGCAGAACAAGGTTTTCGAGGATTTCACCAAGCTGATGACGGATGCGAGCGAAATGGCGCAGGGCGTGCGCCGCGAGGCCGAGACCGCCATGAAAAGCCAGCTCGAGCGCCTGCTCGCGTCGATGGACGTCGTGACCCGCGAGGAATTCGAGGCAGTAAAGCAGATGGCAGCCAAAGCGCGCGACGAGAACGAAAGGCTCTCTGCCCGCCTCGCCGCCTTCGAGGCGGAGCTGGCGAAAAAGGCCAAGGGGAGTTGATGGGAGCTGGACGTGGTTTTTACAGCACGGGATGAAGCACATCGCCGACGCGGGCGGCGCTTATTGGCCGCTCGATGAAATCGCCTTTGGCTTTGAGCGCCTGTCAGCGGTTGTGTTTCAGGCAATAAAAACGGTCCGGGCCGTTCGGCTCGAACCGTGCGCAGTGTCGCAGTCTTTGCGGCGAGCTATTAGCGCTCCTGATTATCCCCCGGCGCGATGAGCGCGCGGCAGGCCGGGCTGATGTCGGCCTGATAGTATTGGAGACAGCCGAGGATCTTGGCGTGATCGGGAATCTCGGGTCCGCAGAAGCGAAGCGCGTCGCCCTGGCAATCCTGCTCCTCCATCTGAAAATTCGGGTCCTGGGCGAGGGCGCCGGCCGTCATGCCTCCCAGCAGGACGAGGGCCGCGGCGAGCGTCTTTAAGGTCATTTTACGCATGCTCTTTTTTCCGACGGTGTTCGGGGTTTAAGACGGCCGCACCATGTTTGGATTTATTGCGCCGGTCAACCCGGAAGCTGCGACGGCGCCGCGAATGATCGGTCCGCAAGCTTCCGCACGGATTTGAGACCCGCGATTCCGCCCCTGACCCAAATTCGCCGGCGCTCCCGCGAAAGTTGTGCTTTCCTCCCCGCCGGAGGCGGCGCGGCGGGCGCCTTTCGTGAGGCCGCCCGGACGCTGCCCTGGGGGCTTGCAAGGCAGGGGACAACCGCGAATGAGGCAGTTGCGCGGGAATCTCCCTTGTGATTCCGTTCCTTTGAAGAGATCGAACGGGGTTTTGAGTCGGGGCTGAAAGCCAGCGCCGGTCGATCTTCATCGACCCCGCGCCGCCGTCGCCCGCCCGCGGCGGAAAAGTGCCTCGCCGCATTGTAAGGTCCACTGATGTCGCTTTTGCAATTCGAAGCCCTGCGCAACGAACACCCGGTCGATCTGATCGAGCGGCTCGCCGCGCAGAACCAATGGCCGTTCGACCGCGACGAGGAGGACGAAATCTCGATCACCGTCGCCGGCGGCTGGACCGATTATAATGTCGCCTTCACCTGGCTTGAGGACCTCGAGGCGCTGCATGTCGCCTGCGCCTTCGACCTCAAGGCGCCCTCCGCGCGCAAGGGCGAGGTCGGCGCCCTCATCTCGCTCATCAACGAACAATTGTGGCTCGGCCATTTCGACATCTGGCCGGATGACGGCGTCGTCATGTTCCGCCATGCGATCGTTCTCTCCGGCGGGGCCGAACTCAACGGCCATCAGTGCCAGACCGTGCTGACCAGCGCGGTGCGCGCCTGCGAGCGCTATTATCAGGCCTTCCAGTTCGTGGTCTGGGCCGGCAAGAACGGCCGCGAGGCGATCCAGACGGTGATGCTCGAAACCCAGGGCCAGGCCTGATAAGGAAACTCCTGATAAGGAAAACCCTGATATCGGAAAGGCCTGATCGGGAAGGCCTGACTTGCGAGAGGCCTGACATGGAAAGCTTCCCCGCCTCGCTGGTTCTCGCCGGGGCCGGCAAGATGGGCGGCGCGATGCTGCGCGCCTGGCTCGACCGGGGCCTTCCGCCCGGCGCGATCTCCGTCATGGATCCCGAGCCCAGCGAAGCGATCGCGAAGCTTGCGACTGATTCGGGTTTCACGCTGAATCCCCCAACAACCACGGCGCCGCAGGTTCTGGTCCTCGCGATCAAGCCGCAGGCGCTCGATGAGGCGGCCTCGCTCGCCGCGCTCGCCGGGCCGAAGACGCTCGTCATCGCGATTCTCGCCGGCAAGACCATCGCCAACATCCGCGCACGGCTGCCTGACGCCGGGGCGATCGTCCGGGCGATGCCCAATCTGCCCGCCGCCGTCGGGCGCGGCGTCACGGGCCTTGCCGCAGAACCCGGCGCCAGCACAGCGCAGCGGGCCATGGCCGAATCCCTCATGGCGGCGACCGGCACCGTCGTCTTTGTCGATGACGAGCGCCTGATCGACGCCGTCACCGCCATCTCCGGCTCGGGGCCGGCCTATGTGTTCTATCTCGCCGAATGCCTCGCGGAGGCCGGCGCGGCGCTTGGCCTTCCAGCCGATGTCGCGGCGCGCCTCGCCCGCGCGACGGTCGAGGGCGCCGGTGAGTTATTGTTCCAGAGCGGCAGCCAGACGCCCGCGCAGCTGCGCGAAAGCGTCACATCGCGCGGGGGCACGACCGCCGCCGCGCTGGAAGTGCTGATGGGCGAGGACGGTCTGGCCCCGCTCATCGCGCGCGCGGCCCGCGCCGCGCTGCGGCGCGCTGAGGCGCTGTCAGGATAGGCCGTCGTGCGAAAGACCGCCGCCGCGCGCCGATTTGCGGCCATGCTTTTTCTGGGGCTACCGCCGTCTATGGCGCGCGCAGGCGCGGATGAATTCCTGCCCTTGCAATCGAGCACGCCGGGCACCTTCAATTATGCGCGCCTCTCCGACATCCAGGTGTTTCTCGACGCCAGTCCGACCCGGTGCAGCGTATTCCTGACGAGCGGCCAGGAAATCAAGGCGTTTCAGAAATGCGCCTCGATCACCTCACGTCTGGAGCAGCGCGGACTTGTGACGCTGCCCAGCAATTTCGGATCCGTTCTGCTCGCCCCCTGGTTCGTTTCGAGCCTGGTTTCGACCCCCAACGGCGGCTGCCGACTGAATCTGGGCAACGGCATATGGGTCCCGGTTGTCCAGCCTTGCAGCGCGGTGGTTGAGGCCCTTTCGCGCCAATAGGTCGCGCTGGCTCCGCCAACCCTTGGAACCCGCGCCGACAAACGCTAGAGTGCGCGCCGAGAAGCCGATGCGCTCGGGATGGCGAACGGCGGTTCGAGCCTGGAGGCGGCGATGAGCGATCAGCACGAAGGCGGCGAAAAGACCGACGCGAAAGGCAAGCGCGCCAAGGACCTGAAGACGACGCCGAAGGATCCGCGCAAGGCGATCGTGGAGAGTTTGCTGGAGCTCGCCGGCGAGCGCGAGTGGGACGACATCACGATCTCCGACGTCGCCACCAGGGCCAATCTCTCGCTCTCGACCTTTCGCGAGTATTTTCCATCGAAAGGCGCGGTTCTGTCGGTTTTCTTTCGCCAGATCGACAAGACAGTCCTCGATGCGGCGGGCGACGATCTCGTCGGCGAACCGGCCAAGGAGCGCCTGTTCGACGTTCTGATGCGCCGGCTCGACGCCTTGACGCCCTATAAGCTCGGCGTCGAGGGCGTTTACGACTGGACGCGCCGCGATCCCGTCGCCGCCGCGGCGATCAATCGCCTCACCGTCAATTCGATGCGCTTCATGCTCGAGGCGGCGGCGATCGATACGGAAGGCCCGGTCGGCGCCATCAAACTGCAAGGCCTCGCCCTCGCCTGGGGCCGCATTCTCCCCGTCTGGTTCCGCGACAAGGACCCTGGCCTCGCCGTGACCATGGCGGCGCTCGACCGCGAACTGACGCGCGGCGAGCGCTTCGTCGCGCGGGCCGAGGATCTCGGTCGCCTCGCCGCGCCGTTGCTGACGCTGACGCGTTCGCTGTTTGAGAGGCGCCGGCCGGCGCCGGATCGCGACGAAGACGAGACGAAGCCGGACGCGGGCGCCTAGCAGCCCGTCGGACTTAATGGACGACAGCGACATACGATAGAATCAT
>DAITNE010000172.1:0-5030 GCA_036834765.1 Methylocella sp. | reverse complement strand
GGCGCTGGTGAAACAGGCGAATCCGGGCTTCTCGGCGGCGCAGATCAAGTCCGCCATCGATGAGAAACTACCGGGCGTTCTGCTGGCGGACGCAAAATGATGGCAGGCGGCGACCATCGATTTCATAGCTAGGAAAGTCCGTCGCGAGAGCGCGGCGCATTCAAGATCGGGTCCTGTTCGCCGCGGCGGCGGAACGACCCGGCGCCGACGCGTCGAAGGTGAGAGCCGCACAGGATTCCTTCCTCGTCACCTGCCTCGCCGCCCGCCCCCACGCGCCCCAAGCCGCCGATGCGAGAACGGCGCCTCAAAAACGACAAGACCAGCCACGAAAACGACAAAACTGGCCGTGAAAGAACTTTCGAAAGGATTTTGTCCCGAATCCCGCTTCCGGCGTGATCGGCCCAGTCGTCCCATTCGATGGTCCACCGGGGTATCTCCAAGCCATGGCAGACAAGATTTTCAAAGCGAGCCGCCTCGCAACGCTTCTTCTTCTGCTCGCTCTCATCGCATGGGTGGAGCTAAAGCAGCCCCCCCCCTTTTTCCGGCTACTCAGCTTCGTTTTCGGCTTCTTGTGGGTCGCCTGCCTCGCGTCTCTCGCGCGCGGCCGCTCGCGCGATCTGCTGGCGATGCTCGCCTCGCTTGGCTTTGGCCTTTGCGTGCTTGAGATGGCCGCGACTTTATTGGAGCCGAAGACGGTGCTTAACGTGAGCGCCGGCTGGTCAGACTATGAACCCGTCCTCGGCTGGGGCGCCAGTAAACCCGGAACGTACCATGCAACGAGCGTCGATGCGAAGACCGGCGCAATAATCTACAGCGTCGATTACACCTTCGACGCGAACTTGCTGCGCCAGACGATTTCGGCTCGAAGCGGACGGCCGATCGTCTTCTTCGGCGATTCCTTTACGTTCGGATTTGGCCTCAATGACGACGATACCATGCCGCAGGCCTTCGCGGATTTGCTTCAACGCAAACAGCGCGTTCTCAATCTCGGCAACGGCGGATTCGGTCCGCAGCAATTCCTGCGCACGCTCGAAACCGGATTTCGCGACGGCGTCATCGGCCCCGATCCAAAGCTCTTTATTTACACGGCGCTGCCGTCGCATGCGGAGCGAGCGGCCTGCAAGTCGCCCTGGGCGCTGAACGCGCCGCGCTATGCGTTGGAGAACGGCGCGCTCGCCTTCAAAGGCCCCTGCTACGAAGGCTGGCGACTGCAGGCGGAGCACTTTTTTCTGAATACGGCGGCCTATCGCTATTTCATCGAGCCATATCGCCGGCGAATCTCGCGTGAGGACGTGGAATTGTTTGTCAGGGAGTTGGCCGCCGCGGTCAATCTCGCCAAGGAGAAGTATCATGTCGACACGCTCATCCTCTATGTGCGGTCGCCCGGCGAGCTCAGCAACGCCGGAGTCACCGACGACGAGATGATGCGGCGTCTTGGCGACGCCGGCGCGATGGTGGTCGACGCCTCACTCCAAAAAGAACAGGCCGAGGGCGCCCCTATCCGCATTCCGGGCGATGGGCATCCAACGCCGCTCGCCAACCGCCTCAGCGCGGAGCTCATCAAGGCCTATATCGCGCAGCATATGTCCGGCGTATTATTGTCGCAGCTGGAGTAAGCATCCTGAACATTCCCGTGCGGCCGCAGGCGCCCGAGGCGGATTCGCTGAAGACGACCGCATTATCGAGGCTCCTGCGCCTCGCTGCTCTTCCAATTCTGGCCGCTCTCATCATATGGGTGGAAACCAGACGGCAGCCGGGCTTCTTTCGCCTGATCAGTTTCGCCCTGTCGTTCCTCATTGTCGCCGACATCGCTTCGCTGCTTCGCGGCGCCGCGCGGGACGCTTCTCTCGCGCTCGCGTCGCTTCTGTTGGCTCTCTCGGCCATCGAGGCGGCGGCCTATGTGATGCAGCCGGGCCAGCTCATCGTATCGAGCAACGGCGCCACCGTTCGCCGTCCCGTCATCGGCTGGGGACCCGAGCGCGCAGGCCGCTTCCATTCGGAAAAAAGCGATCCGAAAACGGGCGCGCTCATCTACAGCGCCGACTACACCATCGACTCAAATCTGATGCGGCAGACTCTGTCCGCTGAGGCGAGGCCGACGATCGCTTTTTTCGGCGATTCCATCACCTTCGGCGTCGGCCTCAACGACGCAGATACGCTGCCGCAGCAATTCGCCGATCTCGAACCCCGCGAGCGCGTCATCAACCTCGCCTTTACCGGCTACGGACCGCAGCATTTCCTGCGTGAAATGGAGACCGGCCTGTTCGACGCCGCGATCGGTCCGCAGCCGAGGCTGCTCGTCTTCCTCACGGTCCCCTGGCATGCGGAGCGCACCTCCTGCAAAGCCTCATGGGTCGTCGACGCACCGCGCTACGCGCTGGAGAATGGCAAGGTCGCGTTCAAGGGCGCCTGCTTCGAAGGAGCGGCCTTGCAATTGCGGCAGTTCATCTGGAACTCGGCGGCCTACCACCTGATCTTCGATCCCGATCGCGGCAAGGCCAGTCACGAGGACATCGAACTCTATATCCGCATTCTGCTGGCGGCCGTCGATCTCGCGAAAGCGAAATACGGCGTCCCGACTCTCATCCCGTTCATGCGCAGCGCGGATGAATATCTGCGCGGAACCGGCTTCACCAATGAGTCGATCATGGCGCGCCTCGCCGCAGGCGGCGCCGATGTCGTCGATGTCTCGCTCGTCAAGGAGGAAGCTGAAGGAGCGAAGATCGCCATTTCGGGCGACGGGCATCCGACGGCGCTGGCGAACCGGCTGCGGGCGGAAATGCTCCGTACGTATATTGTACAAAACATGGCGCATGTTTTGCTTGCGGCGGCGCCCGCGCCGCCGAACTGAGCCGCTTTCGCCAAGTTTTCCCAACTGTTTGCAAAGTGTTTCACGTGAAACAGCTAGCGTCCTCGGACCCCGCAAGGTGTTTCACGTGAAACATTTTTGACCGATCGAAGCGGCGAACCGGTCAAAGCGGGGACGCGATCTTACTTGGCTGGACCTCGCCCGGCGCCTCAGTCGAGTTCGAAGGCGTTCTTGTAGTCGAGCTTAAGCGCCGGATCCTGGCGGTCCTTGACGAGGACGCAATTGCCCACAGCGAGATATTCGATCTCGCTGCCCATGAAGCAGCGGAACGCGTCTTCCGGCGTGTTTACAATGGGTTCGCCGCGGACATTAAAGCTCGTGTTGATGAGCACCGGGCAGCCGGTCAGGGCCTCAAAGCGCGTGACCAGCGCGTGGTAGCGCGGGTTCGTCTCGGGGTGGACGGTCTGCACGCGGGCCGAATAATCGACATGGGTGACAGCCGGAATGTCCGATCGCTGCACATTCAGCTTGTCGATGCCGAAAAGGGCAAGCTCCGCCTCCGACATCTTGCGGCAGCGCTCCTCTTTTACGGGCGCAACCAACAACATATAGGGGGAATCGGCGTCGAGCTCGAACCAGTCGGCGACCTTTTCGCGCAACACCGACGGCGCGAAGGGACGAAAGCTCTCGCGGTATTTCACCTTGAGATTCAATGCCTTCTGCATCGTCGGCGAACGCGGATCGCCGAGGATCGAGCGATTGCCGAGCGCGCGCGGACCAAACTCCATGCGGCCCTGATGCCACCCGACCGCCTGGCCCGCCGCCAGCGCGGCGGCTGTCTTTTCAATGAGTTGCGCGTCATCGAAGACGGGAAAGACCGCGCCCGCGGCCGCAAGCCGATCCTCGATCTCGCTCTGCGCGTAGCTCGGCCCGAGATAGGCGCCGTGCATGGCGTCGGGCCGCTTCGCATTCTTGATGGCAGCGCCCTGATTTTCCTGGAAATATACCGCCAACGCCGCGCCGAGCGCGCCGCCCGCGTCGCCCGCCGCCGGCTGAACAAAGATCTCGTCGAACTTTCCGTCGCGCAGCATCTTACCGTTGGCGACGCAATTCAGTGCGACGCCGCCCGCAAGGCAGAGGTTGCGCAGCCCGCTTTCGCTGGCCAATGCGCGCGTGAGCCGCAGCACGACCTCTTCCGTGACGGCCTGAACCGAGGCGGCGAGATCCATATGACGCTGTTCGAGCGGCTCGCTGGCGCGCCGGGGCGGCCCGCCGAAGATCGCATCGAAGCGCGCATTGGTCATGGTGAGGCCGGTGCAATAGCCGAAATAGTCCTGGTTCAGCCTGAACGAGCCGTCGTCCTTGACGTCGATCAGATGCTCGAAAATCAGCTTGGCGAATCTCGGTTCGCCATACGGCGCGAGACCCATCACCTTGTATTCCCCGGAGTTGACCTTGAATCCGGTGTAATAGGTGAACGCCGAATAGAGTAGTCCGAGCGAATGCGGGAAATGAATTTCCCTGGTTATGCGCAAGTCCGCGCCTTCGCCGATCGCCGCCGAGGTGGTCGCCCATTCGCCGACGCCGTCCATCGTCAACACTAGCGCCGACTGGAACGGCGAGGGGTAATAGGCGGAGGCGGCGTGCGAAAAATGATGTTCGCAGAAGCGCAGCTTGGCTTTGTCGCCGAGCGCCGGATCGATCGCCTTCAACTCACGCAGCAGAAGATCGCGCTGGAACAGCTTCTCGCCGATCCAGAGCGGCATGGATTTGCGGAATGACGCAAACCCATTCGGCGCGAAGGCGAGGTATGTCTCGACGAGCCGCTCGAATTTCAGAAACGGCTTCTCGTAAAAGACGACGCGATCGATCGCTGAGGCGTCGATCTTCGCCTCTTTCAGACAATAGGCGATCGCACGCGCCGGAAAATCGGGATCGTGTTTCTTGCGCGTGAAGCGCTCTTCCTGCGCCGCAGCAATGATCTCGCCATCGCGAATGAGGGCGGCGGCGCTATCGTGGTAGAAGGCGGAAATCCCCAGAACCAGCATCTGAACTGGATCAGAACAGCGTGTAGATGAAGGGCGCTACGACCGAGCCCTGGCTCAGCACGAACAAGCCGCCGAAAATCAGGAAGAGAGCAAGCAGAGGGAGCAGCCAGAACTTCTTCCGCGCGCCCAGAAACTCGAAAAGCTCAGCAAAGATCGACATTTGTTGTTCCTCA
>DAITNE010000171.1:3603-5045 GCA_036834765.1 Methylocella sp. | reverse complement strand
GGGCCGCGAGAAGCTCGAGCTCATGCGCCCGATCGCCGAGCGCCACGGCCTGACGATGCTGCAGCTCGCGTGCGCGTGGAACCTCGCGCATCCGGGCGTCCGCTGCGTCGCGCCGACACTGATCCAGGAGGCCGGCGCGGGGGCGCTCTGAGGCGGCCTCGACGCGAGACCGAAGGGCGTCAATCGGCCGGACGTGCGCGCAGCCACCGCAACACTTCGACGGCGCTCTCATCCGGCGGAAAGACAGGATAGAAAACATGCTCGATCGCGCCATCGCGTATGACCAGCGTCAGACGCTTGATCAGCCGCCGGCCCTCGACCTCGAAGGTCGGCAGGCGAAGCGCGTTCGTGAACTCAAAGCCGGCGTCGCTCAGAACTTCAAAAGGCAGATGCAGGCGCTCGGCCATCTCGCGCTGATATTCGGTTGACTGCGTCGAGAGGCCGAACACGACGGCGCCAAGCTCCGCCAGCTCCCCCGCGTGGTCGCGAAAGCCGCAAGCCTGCGGCGTGCAGCCGCGCGCGCCCCGAATGAGATCCCAGTCGTCGGGCAGAGGGACCCCGGGGGCACCCGTCATCGGGTAGCAATAGATCACCGTGCGGCCAGGGGGCAGGGCGCCAAGATCGACCAGCCGGCCCGCGGTCGAGGGCAGGCGCGTGTGGGGCGGCCTCATCCCGACCAGATGGCGGCACGCGCCGTCGTCAACAGGCCGGGGCAAATCCGGCGGCAGCGGGAACGGATTGGTCGTCATCGATCATCGCCCGGTTGCGTCGGCGCGCGCTCAAGCGGCGACGGTCTTCTCCGCGATCCTCGAAGCGCCGTCGCCCTCCGGCTCCAGCTCGATGTGCCGCTGGTGGATATCAAGGAGGCTCGATCGATGCCCGATCGAGACGATCGTCGTCGCGCGCAGCTCTTTGAACAAGACCTCGTAGATGTTCGATTCCATGGCCTCGTCCATGGCCGCCGTGGCCTCGTCGAGGAACAGCCAATCGGGCTTGGCGAGGAGCGCGCGAGCGACGGCGAGGCGCTGCTGTTCGCCGCCCGAAAGGCGCTGCCCCCAATTGTCGGCGACGTGGAGCTGGTCGATCAATTCGGGCAGCTTCGCGGACAACAGGGCGGCGCGGACCGCTTCTTCGCTGTAGCTGTCCGGCGCCGCCGGATAGGCGACCGCCGCGAGCAGGGTTCCAATGGGAATGTAGGGCTTTTGCGGCAACAGCATCACCTTGGCGCCGGCCGGCTTCGTGACGGCGCCCTCGCCGAACGGCCAGATGCCTGAGATCGCGCGGAGAAGGGTCGATTTTCCGGAGCCGGACGGTCCTGTCACAAGCGTCGATTCCTGCGCGCCGAGGCGCAGGGTCGCGTCCCTCACGATGACGCGGCCGTCAGGCAGGCGCACCGTTACGGTATCGAGGCCGATATGCTCGCCGGCGCCTGTCGCGGCGGG
>DAITNE010000171.1:0-3593 GCA_036834765.1 Methylocella sp. | reverse complement strand
GAGGCCGCCCTGCGCCTGCGCCGCCTCGATCGAGCCGTCGAACGAGGTGAGACGATCGAGCACGGCCTTGAAGTCGGCGAGCGAGACGTAATAGTTCACGAAGAACGTCAAGGCTTCGTTGACGCTGCCGAAGGCGCGCGCGGTCTGCGTCATCACGCCGAGGGTGATCTTGCCAGCGAAATAGAAAGGCGCGGCGACGATATAGGGAATGATCGGGCTGAGCTGTCCGTAGGACGAGGTGAACCCGATCAGATTCTTGCGGACGGCGACGATCTGGAAATAATTGCCGATGATCGCGGCGAAGCGCTCCCGCAGCGAGTGCTTTTCCGAATTCTCGCCCTTGAGCAGCGCGACCTGCTCGGCGTATTCGCGCAGGCGCGCCAGCGAGAAGCGGAAGTCGGCCTCATAGCGCTGCCGCGCAAAGGAAAGCTGGACCAGCGAGCGTCCGATGAGATGCGTGATCCAGGTGCCGATGCCGGCGTAGATCAGCGCGACCCAGAACAGGAAGCCCGGGAACGCGATCGTCGTATAGGGCAGGGTGAAGTTCGCGGAGAGGACCCATAGCAAAATCGCGAAGGACACCAGCGAACTCAAATTCGAAATGAGCAGGATCGAGAAGGTGTAGATGCCATAGCCCTCCTGACCGCCGTTGATGAAGCGGTTGACGTCCTCGGAGATGCGCTGGTCGGGGTTGTCGGCGCCGCCTTCGAGCGACATCCGGTAGTGCGTGTGGCGATCGAGCCAGCGGCCGACGTAATCCTCGGTCAGCCAGCGCCGCCAGCGGATGATCAGCGTCGAGGCGACGACGAATTCGAGAATCGCCGAAGCGATATAGATGAAGGCCCAGGGCGTGAAGACGGTGAAGAGCTGGGACCAGAACGTCGCTTGGTCCTTGTTCTGAATGGCGTTGAACCAGTCGCGCGAGAAGAAGGACAGCCGGAGCTGCATGCCGACCTGCGCCTGATTGATGACGACGAGGAAGACGATCATCGCGATCGCGAGCTTGCGCTCCTCAATCCCGAAGGAAGGGAAGGGCTTGATGCGCGCCGTCGTGCGCCCCGGCGCGTCGAAATAGCGGTCGCCTATGCGCGTCATCTGCCGCACGACCGGGATGAAGGAGATCGCGTAAACGAGAATGGCGAAGATCGCCACGGTGAGCGGCAGGCTTTCGGGCAGCGCGTAATCCTGCAGCGAGTCGGGCCAGAGGCCGACCTGCGCAATCAGGAAGACGACGCCGAAGACGACCGTCTCCACCGCGAAGATCGCCGCGAAGATGCGCAGGAAGCTGGAGATTTTGGGCGTCTCAAAGGTAGTGTATGCGCAAAGCAGCCCGGTCGCGGCGAGGAGCAGGATGATCCCGTCCCCGTGCTTCGCGCCGATTACGGCGGTGACGACGGAGAAGATGGCGACGATGGCGGCGAGAACATGCATGGCTTGCCTTATGTGTCCGGCGCCTCAACGCTGGGCGTTTCGAGAGGCTCTGGTTGAAGATGCGCGAGATTGCGTCCGGCGTGAAATCAACAAAGCTTTCGCTTCGCGGTGCGGCGGCTTGGCCCCAAGATCGAGATGCGGCGCCGTCCGGCGCGATCGCCGCCGCGCATCCCTTGAGCGCTACAGGTTCTGGCGGCCGATCTCATCTTAAAAGTCTGTAATGGTTTTGGAAGCGCCATCGCGAGCGCAAGCCGGGCCTGCGTCGTTCGCTCCGCAGCCGCCGATCTTGCGCATGGGTTTATTCGGGGCGCGCCGCCGCTGCAAGGCCGCGCCGCCGCGTTCCGTTCTGGCCTTGTTCCGCTACCTCGCCGTCGCCTCGACGCTTCAGTCAGCGGATGATGTTTCGTTCGGGGGCTCGCCATTGACGCAGGCGGACAGCACGGGCGAGGGTTTGAAGGTGAGCACGCGGCGCGATTTGATCGGCGCTTCGACGCCGGTGCGTGGATTGCGGCCGATCCGCTCACGTTTGGCGCGGACCGAAAAGAGACCGAAGGATCGAAGCTTGACGCATTCGCCGCGCACCAGCGTTTCGGCGATTTCCTCCAGCGCCATCTCGAAGATGTCCCTCGCCTGCGCGCGCGAAAGCTCCGGACACGAGGCGTAGACCGCATCGAGAAGCGCCGCTCGTGTCGCCGTCCTCCGGGTAATGGCCGCATCCGGTTGCGGCTCCGACGCTTGTCGCACCTCTGATTTCCCCCCGCTGCTGTAATATTTCGCGCTGAGCTTAGAGCATATCCCAAGCCGTTGGAAAGCGGGGTCGCGCTTTCGCGGCGAATAAGAATGATTATGCGCCCAAGCAGGACGCGAGGCGCCGCTTCATCGCGATCGATTCCATGAATTTTGAGCGGGATGTGGGCGGAAAACCGGCGAGCGGACTTTCGGCCGCCGTCCTTCGCCCGAAGGGAAACGAAAAGAAGGGCGAACGAAGCGAGGCTCCGGCGCAAAAAAAAGCCCCGGATCTCTCCGGGGCTTTCATGCAAGTCGTCAGTTGCGAGCGGATTTCGATCAGAAATCCATGCCGCCGCCGCCAAAGCCGCCGCCGCCGCCCGGCAAGCCGCCGGGAGAGGTGTCTTTCTTAGGCTGCTCGCTGATGATCGCCTCGGTGGTGATCAGCAGGCCGCCGACGGAAGCCGCATCCTGTATCGCGGTCCGCACGACCTTGGTCGGATCGATGATGCCGAGCTTGACGAGATCGCCAAATTCGCCGGTCTGGGCGTTGTAACCGTAACCGTAGGCGCTGTTCTCGATCAGCTTGCCGACAACCACCGCGCCGTCGGCGCCGGAATTGTCGACGATCTGGCGGGCCGGGGTCTGGATCGCCTTGCGGACGATGTCGACGCCGGTCTTCTGATCGGCGTTCTCGACCTTGACGTGATCGAGAGCCTTGATGGCGCGCAGCAGCGCGACGCCGCCGCCCGGCAACACGCCTTCCTCGACGGCCGCGCGGGTCGCATTCAGCGCGTCGTCGACGCGATCCTTCTTTTCCTTCACTTCGACTTCGGACGCGCCGCCGACGCGGATCACCGCGACGCCGCCGGCGAGCTTGGCGAGGCGCTCCTGCAGCTTCTCGCGGTCGTAGTCGGAGGTGGTGTCGGCGATCTGCGCCTTGATCTGGCCGATGCGGGCCTCGATGTCGGGTTTGGCGCCGGCGCCGTCGATGATGGTCGTCGATTCCTTGTCGATGCGAATCCGCTTGGCGCGGCCGAGCAGCTGCAGGGTGACGCTTTCGAGCTTGATGCCGATTTCCTCGGAGATCAGCGTGCCATTGGTGAGGATGGCGATGTCTTCCAGCATGGCCTTGCGGCGATCGCCGAAGCCCGGAGCCTTCACCGCCGCGACCTTGAGGCCGCCACGCAGCTTGTTGACGACGAGAGTGGCGAGGGCTTCGCCTTCGACGTCCTCGGCGATGATGACGAGCGGCTTGCCGGACTGCACGACGGCTTCGAGCACCGGCAGCAGGGCCTGCAGCGAGGACAGCTTCTTCTCGTGGATGAGGATGTAGGGGTCCTCAAGCTCCGCGATCATCTTCTCGGCGTTGGTGATGAAATAGGGCGAGAGATAGCCGCGGTCGAACTGCATGCCTTCGACGACGTCGAGTTCGG
>DAITNE010000170.1:0-5051 GCA_036834765.1 Methylocella sp. | reverse complement strand
CCAGAAGGCGCGCGCGGGTGCTGAAAAGGTCGTGAAACAGGGGCCGGTCAACTTCAAACATGAGCTTGGCGCGGTCGAGATCGGACGCCGTCAGCCGCGCCTCCTGAAGCAGCGCCTTGCATTCCCCCTCGCGAAACAGCCGCGCCGCGTCGATCGTGGTCTGTACGAAGGCCCGGCCGTCCCGCATGAAAGAGGGATTGAGGCTGCGCTCCAGGGTGACGGAGCCGACCCACGCCATGAGCAGCGCCGGCGCGGCCGCGACGATCGAGAACAGCGCTACGATCTGGATGTGAAGCTGGGACCCGGCGACCCCGGCGCGGCGCGCCTTGAAAAGGGAGTAGGCCTCGACCAGGATGAAACAAAAAATGAGAAAGATGCCAAGCACATTGGCGATGAAGAGGCCGAGCAGAACGGCGTCGGTCGGCGCGATCGGCGTGAGGTCGGCGAAGACGAGAAAACTGCCGAGCGCGAGGAGCAGCACCAAAATGACGGCGGCCGGGCCGAAGCGGACCGTGAATCGACGGTCGCTTGGGGCTCCCAAAAGTTTCCGCGCTTTTTTTTTGTCGCTCATGGCCGTCTGATCAGGACCAAAGCATTTTCCGGCGTCGCCTAGCGCGCTGCGCTATTCGCCGGGCGTGAAAATGCATGAGGGGATGCAAAAAGGCGAATCCCCGTTGCTCTTATGCCACGGTGTTGCATGATTGCGACATTTCCACGACCACAATCTTGCCGGAAATCGTGCCGGAGCCGCGACCTTTAGCTGCGTCCGGGGAATCGGACCTCACTGACGCCGGCTTCTAATCGCCGGCGCGGTATACAGCCCAATCCCGGAAAATCGCGGATTTCGGTCGCCGCCGCTATCTTGGCGAGCGCATCAGCCTGATATCGAGGTCGCGGACTTTTTTGCGCAGCGTGTTGCGATTGAGCCCGAGCAGCTCGGCAGCCTTGATCTGATTGCCTCGCGTCGCCGCGAGCGCCGCCGAAATCAGCGGATACTCCAGTTCGCGCAAAATGCGGTGGTAAAGGCCGGGGGGCGGTAGGTTGTCGCCATGTCCCCGAAACAGTTCGGAGAGATGGCGCTCCATGGCGCTCGCGAGGGTCGGCGCGCGTTCTTGCTCCTGCGACCGTCCGCCTCCGCCGGCGACTGCAAAACCCTGCGTCAGCGGCGGCGCGCTGATGGCGAGCTCCACGTCGATGAGCTGAGCCGTCACGGCGTCCTGCGGATAGAGGGCGGCGAGCCGACGCGTCAGATTTTCGAGCTCGCGGATATTGCCCGGCCAGCGATAGCGCTTCAGCCGTTCGAGCGCGTCCGGCTCGATATGCTTCAAGGGCAATCCCTCATTGGCCGCGAGCGCGAAGAAATGCTGGGCGAGGTCGCCGATGTCCTCGACGCGCTCGCGCAGCGGCGGCAGCCGCAAGGGAACGACGTTGAGGCGAAAGAACAGATCCTCGCGAAACAGACCCTGCTGGATCAGCACCAGGAGATCCTTGTTCGTCGCGGCGATGATCCGGACATTGGTCTTGATCGGCACGCGGCCGCCGACGGTCGTATATTCGCTTTGTTGCAGCACGCGCAGGAGCCGGGTCTGCGCCTCCATCGGCATGTCGCCGATCTCGTCGAGAAAAAGGGTGCCGCCCTCGGCCTGCTCGAACCGCCCGGCGGAGCGCTGGTTGGCGCCGGTGAAGGCGCCCTTTTCGTGCCCGAACAATTCGCTCTCGATGAGATCGCGCGGAATCGCCGCCATGTTGATGGCGACGAAAGGACCTTTCTTGCGCTTGCCGTAATCGTGCAGCGCGCGGGCCACCAGCTCCTTGCCTGTGCCGGACTCGCCGCTGATCATCACCGTCAGATCGGTTTGCATGAGCCGCGCGAGGGACCGGTAGATCTCCTGCATGGCGGGCGAGCGCCCGACGAGCGGCATGCCCTCCAGCTCTTCGTTGCGCTCGACCTTGACCCTGTTTTTGGGTTCGCTCATCGCGCGTCCGACGATCGACACGAGTTCGCGCAGATCGAAGGGCTTTGGCAGGTAATCGTAAGCGCCGCGTTCGGACGCCTTGATCGCCGTCATGAAGGTGTTTTGCGCGCTCATCACGATGATCGGCAGATCGGGGCGCAATTTCTTCATCTTGGGCAGGAGTTCGAAGGCGTTTTCGTCGGGCATCACGACATCGGTGATGACGAGGTCGCCGTCGCCCGACTGCACCCAGCGCCAGAGCGTCGCCGCGGTGCCAGTGGCGCGCACGTCATAGCCGGCGCGGGACAAGGCCTGACTGAGCACCGTGCGAATGCCTGTGTCATCGTCGGCGATGAGGATATGTCCGGTCGCCATTAAATTCCTCTCCTAAAGGCGCGGCGTCGGTCGCGGAGCGAGCGATCGCGGTTTTTCATGCGCGTGGACTTTCGAGGCGGCTGTTCGGCGGGGCGGTCCGCCGAAATGGATTGCCATCAGCCGCGCTTTTCGCCTCGACCCTGACGCGGCGAATATATCGGCATAAGGACCCGGAATGTGGTGCGCCTCATCAAGGATTCACATTCAATGGTGCCGCCGTGATCTCCAATAATCTTGGCGACCAATGCAAGTCCAAGGCCAGTCCCGCTGGCTTTCGTGGTGATGAAGGGATCGAATAAATAGGGCATTACTTCCTCGGGAACGCCGGAGCCGTTGTCGCGGACGCAAAATTCGAGCGGCAGGCTGACGGGCGCTTTCGAGCCGGGAATTTGCATGCGAACACCGGGCCGAAAAGCCGTCGACAGCTCGATATCGCCATCGCTCTCTTCGCCGATCGCCTCGGCCGCGTTCTTGACGAGATTGAGGAACATCTGGACCAGTTGATCCCGGTTGCCGAGAACGGGCGGCAGCGACGGATCGTAGTTTTCGTGGAAGCGGATATGGCGGGCGAAGCCGGCCTGCGCCACCTTCTTCACGTGGTCGAGTACGGCGTGAATGTTGACGCTCTCCCGCTCGACGGGACGCCCGTCCGAAAAGGCGCTCATGCGGTCGACGAGCTTGACGATCCGGTCGGTCTCCTCGCAGATCAGCCGGGTCAGCGCGCGATCTGAATCATTCGCCTCCGTTTCGAGCAGCTGCGCCGCGCCCCTTATGCCGGACAGCGGATTCTTGATTTCATGCGCCAGCATCGAGGCCATGGCGGCGACCGAACGCGCGCCGCCGCGATGGTTCAGCTGCCGGTCCATTTTTTCGGTCAGCGAGCGCTCCTGCACCATGACGACGACGCCATCCTCTAGCTCCGGCAGAGGCGTCACGAAAATGTCGACCAACTGGTCGGCGCCCCCGGCTTTGCCGAGGCTGAGTTCGACGCGATAACTGTTAAACGCGGCACCGCTTGTCTTGACCTGCTCGACGAAATCGAGAAGCGGCGAGCCATTGGCGACGAGCTGGCTGAGGTTGAGCTGGCGCATCGACTCCCGGCTCATGGCGAAAAACGTTTCCGCAGCGACGTTGGCGTCGGCGATGGCGCCGTCGAGCCGCACGGCGAGGACCGGATGAGGCAAGGCGTCGAGAAGTCTGCCGGCGTCGATGCCGGACGCCGCATCAAACGGGGATTCGTCGCGGCGCGGAGCCGAAAGCGTCGCCATCACGCCGCCTCCACCGCGAGAGGCGCCTCGCAAGACGCCTCAAATGTCTCGCACAGAATGGATCGGACCATTTTGCAATCCTCCGCTGTCACGAGACGGCGGCGCAGGGAGAGGGCGTCACGCGCGCCCGACCATTGCGCATAGGCGGCGAGATGCTTTCGCGCGTGACGCAGCCCCTGCGCCGCTCCGAACAGTTCGAGAATGCCCTCATAGTGCTCCAGCGCGGCATCTTTGCGAGTCGCGAGCGTCGGTTCGGCGCGAGTCGATCCTGTGGCCAGATAATGTGCGGCGTCGCCGACGATCCAGGGCCGCCCCAACGCCGCCCTGCCGATCATGACGGCGTCCGCACCGGACGCCTCCAGCATCGAATCGACGTCGCTGAGGCTGGCGCAATCGCCGTTGGCGACGACCGGAATGGAGACAGCGGTCTTGACCGCGCGGATCGCTCTCCAGTCCGCCTGTCCGGCGTAGAGTTGGCAGCGGGTGCGCCCATGCACCGTCAGCATGGCGATCCCCTCGGATTCAGCGAGGCGGCCAAGCTCGGGCGCGTTGATCGAGCCGGCGTCCCACCCAAGGCGCATCTTGAGGGTGACCGGGATGCGCACGGCGCGAACCGTGACGCGGATCAAATCGATGGCCAGCGGCAAATTCCGCATGAGATGCGATCCAGCGTAGCCGGCCGTCACCTTTTTGGCGGGACAGCCCATATTAATATCGATGACGGCGGCGCCCGAATCTTCCGCTATGCGCGCGGCCTCGGCCATCGAATCGGGTTCGCAGCCAGCTATTTGCACTATGTGGGGAGAAACGCCGGCGCCCTCGGCTTTGAGCCGGTTGGCCGCATCGCCGCGCGCATAGGCGTCGGCCGCGACCATTTCGGTGACGACGAGCGAAGCCCCGAACCGCCTTGCGAGACGACGCATGGCGATATCCGTGACGCCGGACATCGGCGCCAGCATGGCTCGACCCTCGACCCGGACCCGACCGATCTGAAAGCCCTGCCCGCTGCTGCCTAAATTATTAGCACTATCGCTCATGCCTACATCATAATCAATTTGTGCACCGCGACAATGGGATGTTCACGGCGACAATCGCGGAGCCCCTCCGCATCGCTGATAAATTGACGCAGAGCTTGAAAAGAGAGACAGGAACAGCCCGTGCTCCTTCCGGGAAAAGCCTCCGCATGAACCTCCTCCGCCCCAGTGCGAGCGCAGAACTGGCCATTCTGGTCGTCGCGGCGGGCCGCGGCGCGCGGGCGGGCGATGGACTGCCGAAACAATATCGCAACCTCGCCGGACGAACCGTTCTGGCGCATACGCTGGCCGCGCTCCATCGCGCTGCGCCGGAGGCGCTGATCGCGCCCGTGATTCACCCGGACGATCTCGAACTCTATCAGGCCAGCGTCGCCGCGCTCGACGCGTCGGCCGCGCGCCGCCTGAAAGCGCCGGTCTTC
>DAITNE010000169.1:0-5053 GCA_036834765.1 Methylocella sp. | reverse complement strand
GCTGAGCGAAGCTGCCAGCTGAATATTGCGTCATCGGGCTCGCATCGGGATATCCGCAGTCCCAGGCGGGCGCGCGGCGCAAGGCCTTCGAGGCGAAGCGATGGATTGCGTAGGCCGCGAGCAAGGCCGACGCGGCGATGAAGACGAACACAAGAAGGCCGTTATACGAGCTCCGGCTTTGCGCGACCGGCACGATCGAAAGCCATTGCAAGCTTGTCTGCGCCGGCATCGGCGCGCCGGCGAACGCGGCGACGACGGATCCGACGCCATCGATCACGAATCACGGCAGGATGCCTGCGAGAACGCACAAAGCCGCGAACGCGCCCATGGCGCCGAGCGACCAGCGATCGACCTCAATGGCGTCTTGCGCGGCTTTCGAACGCGGCCGCCCAAGGAAGACGATGCCGAAAACGCGCACGAAGCATGCCGCCGCGAGCGCCGCCGACAGAGCGAGCAGCGCCCCGACCGCCGGGACGAGAAGCTTCAACCCCCATTGCGGCAGCTGCGGGCTCAGCAGGATCGCCTGAAACACGAGCCATTCGGAGGCGAAACCGTTCAGCGGCGGCAACGCCGAAGCGGCGGCGCAGGCGATGAGAAAGAGGAAGCTCGTCCGCGGCATTCTGTGGATCAGGCCGCCGAAGCGATCCATCCGCCGCTCGCCGGTCGAAGTCAGCACGGCCCCGGCGCCGAAAAACAAAACGCTCTTGAACAAGGCGTGGTTGAAGATGTGGAACAGCGCGGCGGTCAGCGCGAGGGCGGCGGCGGCTTGAAAGCCGTTCGCCTTGAAAGCGAGACTGAGGCCGAGAGCGACGAAAATGAGGCCGATGTTCTCGATTGTGCTGTAGGCGAGGACGCGCTTCAGATCATTTTGCATGAGAGCATAGAGCACGCCGAGCACGGCGGTGCCGCCGCCTATGGCGAGGACCGGGAGGCCCCACCACCACGCTGGAGCCCCGAGGAGATCGAAAACGATGCGGACAAAGCCATAGACGGCGACCTTGGTCATGACGCCGCTCATCAGCGCGGAGACATGACTTGGCGCCGCCGGATGGGCCAGAGGAAGCCAGACGTGCAACGGCGCCAGCCCGGCTTTGGAGCCGGCGCCGAGCAGAACGAGGCCAAGGACGAGCGCCGAGCGCAGATCAGACGCGCCGTGAGCGCGGATCGCGGTGAAGGCGTAGCCCCCTTCGGGGCCGGCGAGCAGGCCAAAACAGAGAAGGAGCGCGAGGGTCCCGAAGCTCGCCATCACGATATAGACATAGCCCGCGCGAGCGTTGTTGCCTTCGCGGGAATGCGACATCACGAGCGCCCATGACGCGAGAGACATAAATTCCCAAGCCAGCAGAAAGCTGAAAGCGTCGGCGGCGAGGACGACAAGGTTCATGCCGGCGAGGAACGCTGGAAAAAACGGCAGCACGCGCTGGGGTTCGCTCTCATGCGAACCATAGCCGATTCCGTAGAGGGAGGCGCCCGCTCCGCCAAGATTGACGACGGCGAGGAAAAAGGCGGCGAGCGCGTCGACGCGGAAATGCGCGCCTATCCAGGGGAGTCCCAGCGGCAGAACGATGTCCGAGTCGGGCGCTTCGGCGATTAGGTGAATCAGGGCGCCCACAAGCCCAACCAGCGATAGGGCGAGGCATGCGCCATAGACCACCACCGTGGCGTTTTTCGACCGGCTCGCGGAAATGGCGAAAACGGCAACGGCCAGGAAGGAGCCAACGCAAATGAGCCCGACCACGACTGGCATGGCGCTACCTCTCCCGCGCGCGGGAGGCGGCCGTTTGCTGCGGCTCGGGGGAATAGGTTTGCGTATCCGTCGGGGCGTCCTCACGGGAGGCCGCTTTGAGGCGCACGCCACGGCCACCGCCCTGGCTGGGGGCGCCCTCGCCAATCAGCTCGATTCCCGCTTGATCCATAGCGCCGATCAATTTCATGAGAGAGTCCACATTGCCCCGAATGACCCCCTCGCTAGCCTCCATCCGCTGGATCGTCGGGACTGATAGGTCCGACAACTCGGCCAAGCGGCGCTGGTCGACCCCCAGAAGGGCGCGGGCGGCTCGCAATTGCGCCGCAGTGAGCATGAATTTGTCCTTCGTAACGATCTGCCTTCATAGCGTATCATGGAAATATTATGTTTAAAACATGCTTTAAAATGTTTCAAATATCAATCCTCCTAATCAAAATTTGAATACGCCTCCCATCGTGACCGGGAGCGGCGAACGCTCCGTCGGCGCGAACCGCGCTGATCTTCTCGTCGCCCGCAATGCCGAGCAGGTGCTCGTCGCCGATGCCGCTTCCGGCTCGCACCCTCGTCCGCCCAGCGGATCTCGCCGCACCTGCAAACCGGCGATGCCTGACCACAGCCCGCATTAACCAGTTCCTTCGCCAGCGACATAATTTTGCCTCTAACAGACGTTTGAATTTCAAACAGTCGTTTAAAGCCTACGCAGGAGGCCTTGGTGCAAGCGCCGATCTCCATTTTGACCCGTAACGGGCTGCATGCCGGGACGCGAAAATTGGTCGGCGAGGTTCTCGTCTCGAGCCTCTCGACCGTCCTCGCCATGGTCATTCTTTCCAATCTGACGAAGCCGGCGCCGCCCTTTTCGCGGCTCGATGGGCCAATATCCTCTGCTGTCCGAGGATCGGCGGGGGAAGAAACGAGCGATGCGAGCGCCGATTTCCTGGAACGCGTGGCGCTCTCCCATGTCGCCAGTCTGAGGGCCGCGTCGCCTGACGCGGCGACCGTTGTTGGGACAAACGAACTCCCGACCGACGCAGCCATCCCTCTCGCGGCTCCTCTTCCGCCGCGGCGTCCCGCCGCGTCACAAGACCACGCTCGTTCCAGCAAGGAGCGCGTCGCCGTCAACTTCAACGTTGCGAAAAGTCCGGCGCCGGCTCAGCCGCCGTTGGCGACGAGCGAGGCCGCCGTCGTGTCCGCGCCCGTCACAGCAGAGCGGCTTAATCCGCTCCAATACGGGACCCGCCTCGTCGCCAGCCTCGGGGATATCGTCTCCGCGTCGGACAAACGCGTGGTCGAAGGCTTGGGATCGGTCGGCGATGCGCTGACGTCCCTCGTCAAGAAATTGTAGTCGTGAAGGTAACCGAAATTACCCGGCAGGCGCTGCTCGATCATGCCGCCGATGCATTCGCCGAAAATGGTTTCGACCGCGCCTCGGTGCGCGAGATCACCCGCCGCGCAGCGATCAATCCGGCGGCGATCAATTATCATTTCGGCGGCAAGGAGGCGCTTTACCGCGAGGTCCTCCGCGTGGCCTTCGCCGCGCTCCGCGATGCGTCGCTGCTCGATGAAGACACAATCGATCGCGTGAGCCGCGATGAAGCGGTGCGGCTTTTCATCCGCCAGCAGGTGACGCCGCTCCTCAAACACGGCGAGATCGGCCGTTACCTACGCATTTTCGCCTGGGAGACGCTGGCGCCGACGCCGGTCTACCGCGATTTCATCGCCAGCGAGAAACTGCCGATCCTGGACCAGGCTGAAAGGATCGTCCGCCGCTTCCTGCCGGCCGCCGCCGCTCGCGCGGAAATCACTATCGCGACGATCTGGCTCACGCAGCAGGTCGCCCCCTTCATTCGCCATTACGATACGCTGTCGAAACCGCCGCTGAGCCTCAAGATAGACCGGAGTTTCATCGAGCAACTGGCGGCCGACGTGGGCCGCATGGCGGTCGCCGGGCTCAACTCCCGTAACGGCGTTCCCAGCGCACATTCCTAAATTTCAGCGCCTTCGGGAGCTCGCCCAAATCAGCTCCAAATCGCCTGTTTCTAGCCAAGGTGAAAACGGTTCTGCTCAATCAAATCGTTCAAATTTTTTGAGGGCCTTATTTGCGCTTGCCCCGCGGATGTTGGCCGAGAATCTCTCGCGCCGCTCCTGATGTCGAATGCTTCGCAAGGCCGTCGCCGACGACTTCGCAAGCGTTCAACCGGAAAAATCTTGAACCCACCCGACCAAAGCGCAAGCGGAGTTTTCGGCGCGAAAATGATTGTCGGACAACCGGGGATGAAATGGCTAACCCCTTATGAAATCGGCCTGTTCCCGCTTTTAGGTATGTAAAGTCCGATATTGTTCTGGAATATACGAGAACCGCCCTTGAAATTTCCGCGCTTGACAAGAATTGCGGACGCCGCTTTACTTTCTCATAAGGAAAAAAAACTTCCTATGGGAGGGAGACCCAATATGAGTCCAGATCAGCATAACCATGCAACGCATGACTTAGGATACACACACGGGGGGCTGAGGCGCGAGACGGGATGGTGGGGGGGCGAGCTGGTGGACGTCGCCAAAATGATCCGCGATCTCGACCGGCGCACCGTGCGCAGGAGGGACGCTGCATCCGTTCTGCCGACTGTCGATTGGCTTTCGACGCTGCCCGACGATCCGGGACGATTCCTGAAATTGCGGATTCTGGCGGAAAAAGCGCGGCGGAAGGAGCACCCCGCCGAATCGGCTCAGGACGACGATCCATGACGGCGCGCCTCCTTTGCCTCGTCGTCGCCCTGCTTCTCGCTTGCCGCGGCGCCAGCCTGCATGCCGGGCCGACCGTGGCTCCGTCGATCGGGCATGTCGAGGTCAAAGCGGAGCTTCCAAAGGAGCCGCCCTACGTCGGCGAGCCGATCCTCCTGCGGGTGCGCTGGAGCGTTCGAGCGAACGTTATGCTCGACAGATTGATTCAGCCGGCGATGACGAATTTCGTTTGGCAGCAATTCGGGCTCGACACGACGACCAACGGATTGGTGGACGGCTTCCCGACGCCCGTCGTCGAGCGCGTTCTCATGGTCACGCCGCTTAAGGCCGGGTCCTCGACGATCCCTCCGTTTGTGCTTCACGCGACCATCGTGACCTCGCATAACGAACGGGAGATGGATTTCGTCTCCAGTCCCTTCGTCATCGAGGTGCGCTCGCGTGAGGGCGTCGGCAATGCGGACGACCGATGGCTGCCGGCGAAATCCGTCAAGATCGCCGACGCATGGGAGACGGCGCTAGTACCCACTATCTCTGATTTGTGAGTCGTGATTCAATGATGCATGAAAAGCA
>DAITNE010000168.1:0-5056 GCA_036834765.1 Methylocella sp. | reverse complement strand
CGGCGAGCGACGAGCATCGCGGGCGCTGCGGCGGCGGCGTCCCCGGCACGGCCGTGTTCGGCGTGCGCGGCGGCCTTACCGGCATCATCGCCGACAAGCTCGATCGCGTCACGATCGGCAAGGCGCTGCGCGCGCGCCGAACCTTCGCGACCACGGGCGAGCGCAGCGTCGCGCTGGTCTGGTGCGGCGCGCATTGGCAAGGCGAGGCGTTTTCGCACCGGGGTCCCGCACGCCTCAACTATCGGTTTCTCGGGCATACGGGCTTCGAGGAGATAGCCGCCTTCGATCACGCCGGAGAATTCTGGCGTCGCGACCTGCAGGAAGAAGCAGGCCTTTCAACGCAACGCATCCGGCTCAAATGGGGCGGCGCGCGCATCCGCGACCGCTATCGCGCCGCCATCTGGCAGGGGCGCATCATGATCCGCAACGGGGCGATCCGGTCGTTCAAGGCCTTCGGCCTCGAGCACAAGGAAGAAACCGTCTGGCGCGCGGGTCCGGGCGAAATCGGCTTTCGCTCGGAGACCTTCGGCGACGTCGATTCAATCGAAATCGAGGTCGATTCGCTCGATGGCTGCGCGATCCGCGTCGAGGGAGCGATCGGCGGCTACGTCAAGGTCGGCGATCCGTCAAAGCCGAGCCCGTTCGCCGATTGCCCGACATTCGCACTGGAGACCACCGGCGTGGAGATCATGGCGCAGCGGCGAATCGAGCAGCGCCTCGGCGGTGCCGAACTTTTTGTCGCCGTCGAGCGAATCGCGGATGCGCCTTTGCCGCGCGACATTTCCGGCGCAATCGATGTCGCCCCCGAGAACGGCCCGCACGGTTTCAGGCAGGTCTATTTCGTCGCCTCGGAAAAGGACGGCGCCAAAGTCTACGCCTCGCCAATGCGAATTACCTTCGATTAGGAGCGGGACGAGGAAAAGTTTTCGCCCGCATCCAGCTCTGATAGATCAAAATAATTTTGGATCGATTCAATCCAAAATCATCGTGATCTAGGCGCGGAGATAACAGACAATGGCGCGGTAACGCCCGCGGAATAGGAGCCCCCATGAGCGCCCATGACTATTCGTTCAAAACCATCGATGGCGGCGAACTGCCGCTTTCCTCCTTCAAGGGCAACGCGGTGCTCATCGTCAACACCGCCTCTGCCTGCGGCCTCACCCCGCAATATGAAGCGCTCGAGGCGCTCTACCGCAAATATCGCGATCAGGGCCTCGTCGTGCTCGGCGTTCCCGCCAATGATTTCGGCCGGCAGGAGCCGGGAACCGAAGCTGAGATCAAGCAATTCTGCGCTGTCAAATACGATGTCGACTTTCCGCTTACGTCAAAGGAAGTGGTCGTTGGCGAAGGCGCGCATCCGTTCTACCGGTGGGCGGCTAGCGAACGCGGCGCCGACGCCGCGCCGAAATGGAACTTCCACAAATATCTGATCGGCAAGGATGGCGCGATCAAAGGCGTATTCGGGTCGCGCACGGTCCCCGACGCGCCGGAGGTCGTCGCGGCGATCGAGACGGCGCTTGCTTGACCGGTCCGCGCCCGGCGGGAAGGGCGCGACCGCCCGAGACGAAGCGAGCGGTCGTGAGAAGACCTTATTCGAGGTCGAGCGTAAACCCAACTTTCAGCTTGACCTGGAAGTGGTGCACCTTTCCGTCCTCGACGTGTCCGCGCGTTTCGATCACCTCGAACCAGCGAATATTCCTAAGCGTTTTGCTGGCGCGCTCAATCGCCGTTTTGATGGCGTCTTCAATGGACGCGGGCGAAGAGCCGACAAGTTCGACGACCTTATAAACATGATTTGACATCGCAAACCTTTCCATCGCAGCCAAGGCGATTCGATTCATTGGCGAAACACATGCGCCCCACAGTGGAGCGCGCCCGCGCAACGTCGGCAAGGGCTTCGTCAATCCCAGTCCAACCGTTTTGCAGCGGCGCGATTATATTTTATGTTGCAGCCGCCGCGATTCGGCCGCGCGATTGAGGACGGAACATAACATAATGGGCCTCAAGGCGCGCAATTGGACGACGCCGCGCGACGACAGCCTCGGCCGCAGCCGGATCGAGAACGGCGGCGGCCTTTCAATCAGCGCGCTGCCCAACGGCTGCATCTTTTCAATCGAGCATCGGAACGAAGGCGGCGCGATCCTCATCAATCAGCTGCTTGGTTCGCCGATCGACGGCTCCGTCCAGCGCATCTATCTGCGCATAGAAGGCGAGGCGCCCGTCGAGATCGTCGGACCACGCGCGGACATCCGTTTCGGCTCAGCGCCCAATTGCTTCATCTGGGCGGGCGAGACTCAGGGCGTCAGCCATCGCGTCACGCTTTGTCTTGAGCTGGATTGCCCCGCCTGGATCTGGCGCGTCGAACTCGGAAACCATGGGCGCGGCCGCGCGATGGACGCCGTTCTGATCCAGGACATCGGCCTCGGCGGGCGGGGCTTCCTGATGAACAACGAGGCCTATGTCTCGCAATACATCGATCATTTCATCGCGCCGCATGAGCGCTATGGTGCAGTCATCATGAACCGCCAGAATCTGGCGCAGGACGGGCGCCATCCCTTCGCGATGCATGGCTGCCTCGACGGCGCCGTCGGTTATGCGACCGACGGCAAGCAGCTTTTTGGGCCCTCCTTTCGCGACGATGGCGCCTTTCGCTTTCCATTCGGCGAGGCCCTTCCGAGCGCGCGGCTGCAACATGAGATGGCCTGCGTCGCTATCCAGTCGGCGCCTCGGACTCTCGCGCCGGGAGGCCTGGCGGCTTTCCGTTTCTTCGGTCTTTATGATGCTGATCATCCTACAGCGTCGAGCGTGGCGGATCTCCCGCGCGTCGACGCATTGCCGCAGCGGGATTCCTCCCCGTCCGCCATCGCGCTGGCGGCACCCGTGCGTAGCCTCGTTCAATCCGCCCGAGCAGCGGAGGCGGCACCCCTGACGGAAGCGGAGGTCGCGGAACTCTACCCGGAGCGCGCGCTGGAAGAACGCGCCGACGGCGCTCTCCTCTCCTTCTTCGCGCCCGATGCGCCGCACAACCGCCATGTCGTCCTGCGCGACAAGGAGCGCATCGCGACGCGCCGCCATGGCGCGATCCTGCGTTCGGGGCAGGCGATGCTGCCGGACGAGGCGACGCTCTGCGCTACGGCCTGGATGCATGGCGTGTTCGCCGCGCAGCTAACCATCGGCAATACTTCCTTCCACAAGCTGTTTTCCGTCTCGCGCGATCCCTATAACGTCACGCGCGCGAGCGGTCTTCGCATCCTGATCGACCTCGGCGAAGGCTGGCGGCTGCTCGCCATCCCCTCCGCCTTCGAGATCGGCCTTTCCGATTGCCGCTGGATCTATTCGCTCGGCGGTCGGGTGGTCACGATCTCGGCGATCGCGTCGGGCGACGATCCCGCGATGCAATGGCGCATCGCCGTCGAAGGCGAGGCCTGCCGCTTTTTGATCTTCGGCCATCTGACGCTCGGCGAACGCGAACTCGATCACGCAAGCCGCATCGAGGTCGATGCCGAGCGCAAGAGCTTTTCGTTCCGCCCGGATCCCGACTGGCTCTGGGGACAGCGCTATCCGCGCGCAATCTATCAACTCGTCAGCAGCACACCCGATGCGATCGAGGCGATCGGCGGCGACGAACTTCTTTACGCTGACGGGATTTTTCGCGGCGGTGCCTATGCCGCGATCCGCACGGCGCCGACGCGCGACTACCGCTTCGCCGTCGTTGGCTCTATGACGAGCGCCGGCGCCGCAGACGAGCTGGCGGCGAAATTCGAGCGAGGCGCCACGGACGAAGAGCTGCTTGCGCCGGCGTGGCGCTTCTGGCGGACGGTCACGCGCGGACTGCGCATCGACGGCGCGCCCGCGCTCGATGCGCTTTTCCCGTGGCTCGCGCAAAATGCGATGATCCACCTCACCGTGCCGCATGGGCTGGAGCAATATACCGGCGCCGCCTGGGGCACGCGCGATGTCTGCCAGGGTCCCGTCGAGTTCCTGCTGGCGCTGCGGCACGACGAACCGGTCAAGGAGATCCTGCGCCTCATCTTCGCCCAGCAATATGAATCGAGCGGCGACTGGCCGCAATGGTTCATGCTCGACCCCTACGCGATCATCCAGGACAGGGTCAGCCATGGCGACGTCATCGTCTGGCCGCTGAAGGCGCTGAACGATTACATCGAGGCGACGGGCGACTTCGCTTTCCTCGATGAGCCGGCGGCATGGCGCGCCGATAATCTGGAGCGCACCGCACGCAAGGATAGCGTCGCCGCCCATATCGACAAGCTGGTCTCGGCTGTGCGCACGCGCTTCATCCCGGGCATGCATCTCATCCGCTATGGCGAGGGCGATTGGAACGATTCGCTACAGCCTGTCGATCCCTTGATGCGCGACTTGATGGTCAGCAGCTGGACGGTCGCCCTTTTGTTCCAGCAGTTGCAACGCGCTGCAGAAATCTTCCGCCGATCGGGGCACCCGCGCGAGGGGCGCGAGCTGAGGGAACTCGCCGACGCCATGCGGGCCGATTTCAACGCCCATCTCATTCGCGACGGCGCCGTCGCGGGCTATGCGATCTTCGCGCCGGGCGCCGCTGAACCCGAATTGCTGCTGCATCCCAGCGATGTCCGCACCGGGCTGAGCTATTCACTGCTGCCGATGACGCGCGCGATCCTCAGCGGCCTGTTCACGCCGGAGCAAACGCGCCATCACTTAAAGCTCATCCGCGAAAATCTGCTGTTTCCCGACGGCACCCGGCTGATGGACCGGCCGGTCGCCTATCGCGGCGGCCCGCAGAGGATTTTCCGCCGCGCCGAATCCGCCGCCTTCTTCGGCCGCGAAATCGGCCTCATGTATGTGCACGCCCATTTGCGCTACGCCGAGGCCATGGCCGTGCTCGGCGACCTTGATGCGCTGTTCGACGCGCTCGACATCGTCAATCCGGTCTCTATCGGGGAGCGGCTGCCGACGGCGCTGCCGCGCCAGCGCAACGCCTTTTTCAGCAGTTCGGACGCGGCCTTTCCCGACCGCGCCAGCGCCAGCGCTGAGTGGGACCGCGTCAGGGCCGGCGCGATCG
>DAITNE010000167.1:0-5058 GCA_036834765.1 Methylocella sp. | reverse complement strand
GCGCCAGCAGGACGAGCGCGCCCGCCCATGGTGCCGACCATAGGGCGCGGGTCGCGATCAATTCGAACGATCCGACGCCGAGCGTCGCCAACAGATGAATGTAGAGCGGTAGAAGTCCCCAGAGGACGTAGCAGGCGATGCCGGCCAGATAGGCCGGACGGCCGTCCGGCGCGGGGTTCGATGTCATCGGGGGCGCTTTCGAGGCCGGAATCTCGGGATAAGGTTACGCCGCCGCTTCACTATGTCCGCCGTTGCCGGGCCAAATCACGTGATCGGGAGATATGGCGGATTTGCGAGGATAGTTCGGCTCTTTGTCCATCGCAATGAGGCCGCGGCGGTCGGCCGCACCAAGAAGCGCTTGATGGGCTGCTTGCGACGGCGATGCTGCGCCATTAACCCGACGTCGTCGCAGCGAAGACCTGGCTCGTGGCCGTTATGTCGCGTTGAAGCGTCGGATTGGGCTATAGAGGTCATTGGAGCTTCGTTGCAGGCGCGCCTTGCGCGAACGCGGCAAGGCAAAAATCAACCATGTCATCCAGCGTAGGCTCTGATTTTGAGCGTCTTCCACCATCTGGCGGGGATGCCAGAATCGGATGCTGGCGCTGCGGACGAGAATCGCCGGGAGTTCGCAATCGCCGACGGCGAAATCCCTGTCGCGAATGCCCTGGGAAATGATTTCGCCCAGGAGCTCTGTTATTTTTCCGATGTGATCGCGCGCGATGGACCAGTTGTCGCTGAACGCCGTCTCAAGCAAATCATGCAATTTGCGATTGGAGAGGAAACGCTCTTCGTTGGCCGATCCAATCGTGGCTAGCAACGCTCGCAATTTGTCGCGGGCTGACGCCGCATTCTTGACGATGCCGTCGCCGGTGGCCTCAATTGCGGCAAGGAGGCGACGTCCTACCGCTCCGTTGATATCGGCCTTTGCGGAGAAAAACCGGTAGATGTTGGCGGGGGACATCTGCAGTTCGCGGGCGATATCGGAGACAGTCGTCTTTTCGAAGCCGATCTCAGAGACCAAGCGCTCGGCAACCGCGAGGATTTTGAGGGGGTGTCCGGCGCGTCTTTCATGCAAACTCCTCACGCACCAGCCAAATGAAAACGCGGATTTGCGTCCCCGATCGGTTCGTTCTCACCTTCATCCGCAAGCGTGAGAATTTGTTCCGCCAGCGCCTTTCGGGTGGGAAGCTGCGCTTCGCGCTTTAGCTAAGCGGAGCCATTGTTCCGCTGTCCCCCCAAGTCTTTCGGCGTCTTTAAAATATCGCCGATACCGGAAATTAGCCGACCGTCGCTTTTCATTGCTCTAATGATGCAATGTCATATTTATCAGGCTCGCCGCTGCTTTCATTGATCTCAATCAATACTTCACGCCCTCTAGGTTGTTTATATTGCTGACATATAGCGGCGGTTGTGAATACTATCCAAATCTCACATCTTTCAGTACGCTCGCGTCGTGCGACGGTAGCGTCGCCTTTTCCGCGACATCATCAGAGCAGCGCCGACACTAAAGTGATTGCTTAATCTTTCGTCTCGTGATACTTAAGTGTATGCTTAACCAATCGGCCGCCCTCGACCTCACCTTTCAGGCTCTTGCCGATCCGGCGCGGCGGGCGATGGTGGAGCGGCTGTCGAAAAGCCCCGCCTCGGTCAGCGAGCTGGCGCGTCCGCTCGCCATGTCGCTGCCGGCGGTGATGCAGCATCTGGCCGTGCTGGAGAGTTCGGGGCTGGTGGTCTCGCAGAAGATTGGGCGGGTCCGCACCTGCCGGATCGAACCGAAGGCGATCAGCCTGGCCGAGCAATGGATCAACGCGCGCCGCGGCGAGTGGGAGCGAAGGCTCGACCGGCTCGGCGACTATCTTGAAGAACTCAAAGCGAAGGGAGACGAGGATGGCGGCTGAGTTGAGGCGCGGCGAAAAGCCGGAACTGACGATCTCGCGCAGCTTTGCGGCGCCGCGCGCGCTGGTGTTCAAGGCGTGGAGCAGCGCCGAGCACATAAAGCGCTGGTTCAGCCCGGAAGGCTGCAGCGTGCCGCAGGCTTCGGTCGATTTCCGGCCGGGCGGGGTCTTTGAACTCTGCATGCGGCTGCCGGGCGGGCAGGATTTTTGGTCGAAGGGCGAATTTACAGAGATCGCGCCGCCGGAGCGGCTCGCGTTTACGTTCGGCGTCTTCGACGGCGGGGCGCGAAAGTTCACCGCCCACACCACGGTCACCTTCGAAAATGAAGGCGTCGCAACGCGCATGAGCGTGCATCAGGCGTATGACATTCACGATCCGGCGGCCGCGTTCCATGTTGAGGGCGCTCCCGAGGGCTGGCGCACCACGCTCGACAAGCTGGAGCGCGAGGTGGCGCGGATCAAGACCGCCGAGAACCGCTCCGTGGTGCACGCCTCTTTTACGCTGGAGCGCGTCTATGACGCGACGCCGGCGCAGGTGTTTCGCGCGCTGACCGACAAGGCGGCCAAGGCGCGCTGGTTCAGCGGCGGAGAGGGCTATGAGGTGGTGGAGCGCGAAATGGACGTGCGCGCCGGCGGCCGCGAACGCGTCAAGGGGCGCTGGACGAGCGGCGTCACCACGCATTTCGAGGCGGTCTATTTCGACGTGATCCCGAACGAGCGGCTCGTCTACGCCTATGAGATGCACCACGACGAGCGCAAGCTCTCGGTCTCGCTCGCGACCGTCGAGCTCGCGCCGGTCGGCGCCGGAACGAGGCTTTCGATCACCGAACAGGGCGCCTATCTCGACGGCCTCGACGATGGCTCGCGCAAGCGCGGCACGGCCTTCCTGATGGACAGGCTCGGCGCGTCGCTCAACCAACCCTGACGCGGCCGAGCCCATCCGATTTCGCCATAGCCGCGCGCCATAGCCGCGGCGAAGATGGGAAGCAGGGCGAAGAGCGCAATCTCGATCCAGAGATAGCGCCGCATCGCGCCGATTTGCTCGCCGTTCGGCGGCGCTCCCGCCCGGCGCCAGCGGATATAGGCGAGGGTAGGCGGGATCGAGAGCAGTCCGATCAATGCGAATGTCGCGATCTTCGCCCAGAAGAAAAAGTTGTGCGCGTAGTGATCCCAGCCTTTGGCGGCGAAGACCGCTCGTGAAAAGCCGACGACGATGATGAGCCCGGCGAGCGCGCCATAGAAAGCGTCGATCGCTCCGATGCGCTCGACGGCCCTTTGATCGACGCCCGCATGCAGCAGGATGAGTTCGGCGACAAGCACGCCAAACAGGGCGAAGATCAGGAGATGATGAGCGACGGCGAGGCAGAGGTCGAGCATCGCGGCCCCCGTTCAGCGCAGCAGGCGCGACAGCACCGCGTCGGTGACGCGGCCGAAGGGCGGGCGCAGCAGCGCCGCGAGGTTCCACTTCGCCTGCTCGAAAACGCCCTTGGCGTGGGAGAGGGCCTTGAAGCCCTCCTCGCCGTGATAGGCGCCGATGCCGCTGGCGCCGACGCCGCCGAAGGGCAGGTCGTCGATGGCGTAATGCATCACCGTATCGTTGATGGTGACGTTGCCGCTCGTCGTGCGCTCCAGGATCTTGCGCCGCGCGGGACCGTCCTCGCCGAAGATGTAGAGCGCCAGCGGGCGCGCGCGGGCGTTCACATAGGCGATGGCCTCGTCGATGTCGCGATAGGGGAGGATCGGCAGGACGGGGCCGAAGATCTCTTCCTGCATGATGCGCATGTCGGGCGTCGTGCCCAGCACGAGCGTCGGAGCGAGCGTGTGCGGGCGTAAGGAATCGGCGGCGCCGATCTCTACGATCCGCGCGCCTTTCGCGCGGGCGTCCGCGATCAGACCCGTGAGGCGGGCGTAATGATGCGGATTGATGATCGAGGCGAAGGCGGGGTCCGATGCGCTGCCGGGATACAGCCTCGCCGCCGCGGCCGTAAATGCGGCGATGAAAGGCTCGATGTCGGCCTCGCGCAGCAGCGCATAGTCCGGGGCGATGCAGGTCTGGCCCGCGTTGGCGAGCTTGCCGATGGCGATGGAGGCGGCGGCGCGCTCCAGCGAAAATCCACCCTCGACGATGACCGGCGATTTGCCGCCGAGCTCCAGCGTCACCGGCACGAGATGATCGCTCGCCGTCCGCATCACCGCTCGGCCGACATTCGTGCTGCCGGTGAAGATCAGATGATCGAAGGCGAGCGCCGAAAAGGCCGCGCCCACCTCCGGGCCGCCGGTCGCTACGGCGACCTGCTCTTCGGTAAAAATCTCGCCCAGCATTGCGGCCAAAAGTTCGGTCGTCTTCGGCGTGAATTCGGAGGGCTTGATGATGGCGCGGTTCCCCGCCGCGATGGCGGTCGCCAGCGGCATGAGGGTCAGCGACAGCGGATAGTTCCAGGGCGACATAATGCCGACGACCCCGAGCGGCTGAAACAGCACCAGCGCCTTTCCCGGCAGGAAATTGATGCCGACGCGGCGGCGGCGCGGACGCATCCAGGCTCTAAGATTGCGCTTCAGGTAATCGATGCCCTGAACCAGAGGGACGATCTCCATGATCGCCGTCTCATAGCTGGAGCGGTGGCCGAAGTCGGCGTCGACCGCCGCGGCGAATTCATTGCGCCGCGCCAGCAGCGCGGTCTTCAGCCTGGTGAGATCGGCGGTCCTTTCGGCGAGCGTCGGTGGGCCGCCGCGCGCGGTTGGCGGCCTCGGCCGCCTCGACCAGGCGCTCCGGGGCCGGACCCGCGCCCCAGTCGGGGAGTGCGAGGACCACCGCAGCCGCGACCGCGGCCGCACTCAACGCCGCGGCCGTCGCCCGACGCGCACCGGCGCGGCGCGCCGGGCGCGGCCGGTCGAGCACGCTGCCGAGCGCCAGCGCCGCCATCCACACCACCACGGGCACCATGAGCTGCGAGTTGACCGCCGAGGTGACGCCGACCGCCGCCGCCACGCTCCACGCCGCGGGACCGCGGCGGCGCACCGCGGCGGCCACGCTCGCGAGAAGGCCGGCGGCGAGCACGGCGCCCGGGATCCCCAGCGACGCGGGGACCGCGAGGAGGTCGCTCTCGGCGAGGTCCGGAAGCCGCGCGAAGCGGGCGAACTCGCCGTCGCGGGGAAAGTTATG
>DAITNE010000166.1:0-5067 GCA_036834765.1 Methylocella sp. | reverse complement strand
ACTGTCGCGAGACCTTTCAGATTGAGCCAGGTTCCCAGCAGAAAGATCGACAGGAGCGTTAGGGTAGCGGATGCGCGCGTGGCGACGGCGGCGATCGCCCACCAGGAGAGGACCGGCATCTGCGCGTCGAGAACTGCCCTGGTGATCTGCTTCAGCGCGTTTGCTTCCGTCTCGATGCGGGTGAAGCTCTGGATCACCGACACATTGCCGAGCGCGTCGGAGACATGCTCGGCGAGCGAGCTGTTGTGCCGCTCCACCGTCTGCTGCAGCGCCTCGGTGCGGCGCAGGACCAGTGCGGTGAGGACGCCAAAGACGATGACGAGCGCGATGAGCACGGCGGCGAGACGCCAGTTCAGCGTCAGCGACAGCGGCAGCAGGATCAGCAGCGCGGCGAGCGAGGCGCAATTCTCGCGAAAGAAGGAGAGCCACAGCCCCGCCATGCCGTTGGCGCCTTCGAGCATCACCTTCAGAAGGCGCCCGGAATGCGCGGCGCCGTGGAAGCTCAAGGGAAGATGCAGCACATGCTCGAAGAACTGCGACATCACCGAGAGCCGCCGCCGATGCGCGAGGCGCTCGGCCTGCAAGGCGACGATGACGGCGACGGGGATGGAGAACAGGGCGAAGCCGACCCACGCCGCGAGCAGCGGGACGAGATCGGAAAATTGTAAGGTCCCGCTCGCCGCCTGTGCGCCGCTCAGCTTATCGATGACGCGCCCGAACAGAACCGGCTCGGCGAATTGCGCCGTGGCCAGCGCGAGATTGGCGAGCGCCAGAAAGATCGCGATGCGCTTCTCGCGGCCGAGCAGGCCAAGGACGCGGAGATAGACGGACAGAATGGACACTTGGCCGCTCGCTGTCGCCGAGCCCCGGTCGTGAGCTGACGGCAGCTTCACTATACTGCAATCGGCGGCGTTGGCGAGGCGGCGCGATTCTTTCCCTCATGTTTATCCGGGCGCCATATATGCTGGCGTTAGCGGGCGGATGGAGTTTCGGTTTGACGGTGAAAGAGGAAGAACTGGCGCTGGACGTCGCGGACGCGGGCGAGCCTTTGTCTCGCACCTTTCACGTCGATCAGGGCCGCGCCGGCGAACGGCTCGATCGCTTCCTTGCGGCCGAAACGTCCGCGGCAGGCGCAAGCCTCTCCCGCACGCGGCTGAAGGCGCTGATCGAGGCCGGCGCGGTGACGGTCGATGGCGCGCTGGTCGCCGACGCCAATTTCTCTGTCCGCGCGGGGCAGATCATCGGCCTCGAGATCCCGCCGGCGGTCGATGCGACGCCCTCGGGGGAGGACATTCCGCTCAAGGTCGTGTTTGAGGACGCCCATCTCCTCGTCATCGACAAGCCGGCGGGGCTCGTAGTTCATCCGGCGGCGGGGCATCCAGCCGGCACGCTGGTCAACGCCCTGATCGCCCATTGCGGCGAAAGCCTGTCCGGCATCGGCGGGGTGAGGCGCCCCGGCATCGTCCATCGCCTCGACAAGGACACCTCGGGCCTCATGGTTGTGGCCAAGACGGATTTAGCGCATCAGGGCCTCGCCCGCACCTTCGCCGACCACGGCAAGACCCTGGGGCTGACGCGGGAGTATTTCTGCTTCGCCTGGGGCGTTCCGGCGCGCCCTTCCGGCGTCGTCGACGCACCGCTCGGGCGTCACGCCATCGACCGCGAAAAAATCGCCATCGTTGCGGCCGCGCGCGGGCGCCACGCCGTAACGCATTGGCGGATCGTCGAGCGTTTTGGCGCCGAGGCGAGCCTGATCGCCTGCCGGTTGGAGACCGGCCGCACCCATCAGATCCGCGTTCATCTCGCCAGCATCGGCCATCCGCTGCTTGGCGATCCGGTCTACGGACAAGGGTTCAAGAGCAAAGCCGCGCGCCTTCCGCCCGCGGCGCAGGCGGCGCTGAAAGCTCTGGGGCGGCAGGCCCTGCACGCCGCCGCGCTGCGGTTCGTCCATCCGGTCACCGGGGAGTCGCTCCGCTTCGAGAGCGCGCCGCCACGCGACATGCAGGAGCTGCGCGCGGCTCTGGCGGGTGCGACGCCAAGCGGCGATTGAGACGCGATTCGATCTGAATCAATGCGCTCGGGCATTTTTGAAGTTCAAATCATCCCGTCGCCGGGTCGGCGCAATTTCGCCGGTCCAGTTTCACTCACGATCGGCCGCATACGATCAAAACTTCGTAATCGCGTGCGCCAAATAGCTGCGGTCAAGCTTGTTACCTTACATTTTCGCAATGGCGAAACTTTCTTGCTGCGCTGCGCGTATAACACGTTGAAGGCCTTGGAGGGCGGAAGCGTCCCGGCGGGAGTCCGCGCCCTGAGCCAGGCAATGTTGCGAAAATGTAATGCGCTGCAACATGGCTGCCTCTTTCAGCTCCCGTTCAGGCGCTATATATTTTCATGCTGCGGTCGACTCCTTGAGTGATCGCGCCCGGGCCAGCCGAATGCGGGGGCCGCTTTGGAGGTGGAAAAACAATGGCTGCTGCGCTGCCGATGATCTCGGGCGAGAGTGGGCTCGCTCGTTACCTGAATGAAATCAGACGGTTCCCCATGCTGGAGCCGCAAGAAGAATATATGCTGGCCAAAAGCTGGCGCGAACACGCGGACAAGGACGCGGCTCATCGCCTGGTCACGTCGCATTTACGCCTCGTCGCCAAGATCGCGATGGGCTATCGCGGCTACGGCCTGCCGATCAGCGAAGTCGTGTCCGAAGGCAATGTCGGCCTGATGCAGGCCGTGAAGCGCTTCGAGCCGGATAAGGGCTTTCGCCTCGCCACCTACGCCATGTGGTGGATCCGCGCCTCGATTCAAGAATATATCCTGCGCTCCTGGTCGCTCGTCAAAATGGGAACGACGGCCAGCCAGAAGAAGCTGTTCTTCAATCTGCGCAAGGTGAAAAGCCAGATTTCGGCGCTTGAGGACGGCGATCTGAAGCCTGAGCATGTCAAGACCATCGCGCATCGGCTCGGCGTTAGCGAGCAGGACGTCGTCGATATGAACCGGCGCATGTCGGGCGACGCGTCGCTCAATGCACCGCTCAGGGAAGAGGGCGAGGGCGAATGGCAGGACTGGCTCGTCGACGATAGCGCCAGCCAGGAGAAACTGCTGGTCGACCGCGAAGAGGCGGACAATCGGATCGGCGCCCTGCGCAACGCGCTTGGCGTGCTGAACGACCGTGAGCGCCGCATTTTCGAAGCGCGCCGCCTCGCGGAGGACCCGATGACGCTGGAGGCACTCTCCGACGAATTCGACATTTCGCGCGAGCGCGTGCGGCAGATCGAGGTGCGCGCGTTCGAAAAGGTCCAGTCCGCGGTGAAAGCGGGCGTCGCGCGCATCGAGATGCAGGCGCGTCCTCCTCAGATCGCAGGCCCCGCCGCGCCGGTCTAAACGCGGAGCCAGCGCTCCTTTCTAACTCCTGTGCGACCGCCTCCCTGCGAGGCGGTCGCTTGCTTAATCGGTCATCGGGGCAGCCTCAGCGGGGATTTCATGATCGATTTCTATTATTGGACCACGCCGAACGGCCACAAGATCACGCTTTTCCTCGAAGAGGCGGGAGTTCCCTACGAGCTTAAGCCGGTCAATATCGGCAAGGGCGACCAGTTCGCCCCGTCCTTTCTGGCGATTTCGCCCAATAATCGCATCCCGGCCATCGTCGATCGCGATCCGATCGGCGGCGGCGCGCCGATCTCCGTGTTCGAATCCGGCGCCATTTTGCTCTATCTCGCCGAAAAGACCGGCAAATTCTTAAGCCCCGACCTGCGTGCCCGCGCGGCGACGCTCGAATGGCTGTTCTGGCAGGTCGGCGGTCTTGGGCCGATGGCGGGACAAAATCACCATTTCAGCCAATATGCGCCCGAAAAAATTCCCTACGCGATCGATCGCTACGTGAAGGAAACCAATCGGCTTTACGGCGTGCTCAATGGGCGCCTCGCGGATCGTCCGTTCGTCGCTGGCGACTATTCCATCGCCGACATGGCGATCTACCCCTGGATCGTCCCATACCGGAATCAGGGGCAGGACCTCGATGATTTCCCTCATCTCAAGGTCTGGTTCGAGACCATCGCCGCGCGGCCGGCGACCAAGCGCGCCTATGCGATCGCCGAGCAGGTCAACGCACGCCCGACCATCGACGACGAACAATCGCGCAAAATCCTGTTTGGCCAGACGTCCCGACGATAGACGGACGGCGATTGGCGCCTTGCCTCGGGTTCGGTAGAGCCTTGGCCTTTATTTCCGGAAGCTCCCGGCCTATATGCTTGCGCGCCGCGCTCGGCCGGGCGCGTGGACCGGAGGGATTTCAAGAGGCATGGCGGGACATAGCCAGTTCAAGAACATCATGCACAAGAAGGGCAAGCAGGATGCGATCCGCTCCAAGCTCTTCTCCAAGCTCGCCCGCGAAATCACAGTCGCCGCGAAACTCGGGCTGCCTGATCCGAGCATGAATGCGCGCCTTCGCGCCGCGGTCATCGCCGCGCGCGTCGAAAACATGCCGAAGGACAATATCGAGCGCGCCATCAAGAAAGCGACCGGTGCCGACGCCGAAAACTATGATGAAGTGCGCTATGAAGGCTACGCGTCGGGCGGGGTCGCCGTCATCGTCGAGGCCCTGACTGACAATCGCAACCGCACGGCGGGCGAGGTGCGATCCTATTTCACCAAGGTCGGCGGCGCGCTCGCGGAGACCGGCGCTGTCTCCTTCATGTTCGATCACGTCGGCCTCATCGAATTTCCGGCCAAGGTCGCGTCCGAGGAGGCGATGCTGGAGGCCGCGATCGAGGCTGGCGCGGACGATGTCGAATCGACCGCGGAAACGCATCAGATTACGACCTCGCTCGAAAGCCTGCGCGAGGTCGCGCAGACCCTCGAAAGCAAATTCGGCGAGCCGACCAAAGCCAGTCTGATCTGGAAGCCGCAAAATACCGTCGCCGTTGACGACGAGGCCGGTGAAAAGGTCCTGCGCCTTATTGGCCTCCTCGAAGACAATGACGACGTCCAGAATGTCTACGCCAATTTCGAGGTTTCCGACGCGCTGGTGGCGAAGCTCGGCGGCTGAGGGGCGCTTCGCCGCCCGCC
>DAITNE010000165.1:0-5075 GCA_036834765.1 Methylocella sp. | reverse complement strand
GCGTTCGACCTTCTGGCTGCGGATGGCGTCGCGGGCGCCGGCCTGCGCGGGAGCGCCGACAGCCTGGCGAGTCGTCATTTGAGTGGCGTTACCGCCGCCCATCGAATGGCCCATGCCGCCGCCGCTGGCGCCGCCGCCGTGAGCGAAGGCGGATGAACCGGCGACGATGCAGGCGGCGAGAACAATGGCGGGAAAGGTTTTCATGGCTTTGATCCTAAGGTTGGGGTTCGTTGAACACCGCCCTTGTGCGCTGTCGCGCCGCACCCTCTCGTGGGATTTCCCACATGCCGAATGGCGGCCCCTGCGCCGCCGTCTGCGCCCCATCGGCAGGCGATGAATCTTGAGAGTCCCGGCGAGCGCACCGCGCATTAGTTGCGGTAAGGGCGTCCAAACGGACCGGGCGCGGCGGCGGGATCGCCGGGGCCGTAATAGCCCGCGAAAAACGGCGTGCCGTAGCCGTCATACGGGTTGAAGACGCCGGGGCGATTGTCGTTATAGGGGAAGACGTAGCTATAGATCGCCTGACTCATGATGGCGAAGCGGATATCGTTGTAGGCGTTGATCGCCTGCCGTTGACGCGCCCGCCAGGCGCCGACGCGATAGACCCAGGGCAACGGGTAAAAGCCCATGCCGCTGTCCGGATCGCCGACGAGCTCGGCGAAATGGCCGCCTCGCGCACCCCCATGCAGGATGCGCCCGTGCGCATAGACGACGTTGGAGCCCCTGATAACTGCGTGGCGATGGGCCGTCCGATGTTCCGACGCGTGCAAGGGCGCTGCGCTGAAGACGACGAGCGCGGCGATGATCGCTAGAGCCGTGTTGGGTTTTAGAAAGCGCATTTTTTGTTGTCCAGGCCGATCGCAAAAATGCGCTTCGCAAGATAACGCCAGTCCCCGGCTCTAGTTCCGCACCTGCGTCAAGGCGCCTCGCCGATCGGCCGGAACGGGCGCGGCAGCCGTCCCTTGTCCAGCAGCTTCGAAAACAGCCGCAGACCCTCGGGCTCGTTGCCGTTGGCGTGCACGAGCAGGATCGCGCCTGGTCGCAGCGGCGGCGCGAAGACCAGCCAGCTGTCGGCGCCGAGCGTGACGAGATGATCGCGCCGCACGATCTCCGTCAGCGCGTCGTCGGAGACGAGATCGGGAAAACGGAAGAATGCCGAGGGCGTCTCCCCATTGGCGATCAGCAGCCGCTCGGTCTCCAGAATTTCGGCCTGCATATCGACCCCGGGCGTCAGCAGATAATTGTCGCCGGGCGGACGGCCGGGGACATAGGGGTGATGGTAGGAATGATCGACCCAGGCGATCTCCAGCGCGCCCGCGCGGGCCTGTCGCCGCAGCCATTGGAAATCGGCCCAGTGATGCATGAGCCAAAGACCGGATATCGAAAGCGCGACGGGCGTATGCGGCCCCAGCGTCTCCAGCTTTTCGAGGAAGGCGCGGTCGAGCGGCCGCCGGCTCGGGCAGAGATCGCCGGTGATGAAGGAGCCCTCGCCTTGCCCGTGCGAGAGGCCGGCGTTCATCGTGACGCCCGGCTCCTTCGCCGAACTCACCGCATGCTGAGACGGCGCCTCCACCGCGCGGATGAATCGCGTATCCTTCTGCGCCGCCTCGTTCGTCTCCGCACAAGTCCAGCACTGCGCATGTTCGAGACTCGTCGCGAGCGTTGCCGGGTCGACCGTGAGCATGAGGCACGAACCATCGACGCTGAAGCGGCGGATGGCGAGCCGCAACGCCCCCGCCCCGTTTCGGCACTGCTCAAAGACCGGACGATAGTTCTCCACGCGCGTGCGGGGCGCGGGCGCCGCGCCTTCCGCATCGATCCGCGCCGGCGCCTGACAGACGTCGTCCTCAGCCCGCGCCGCGCCGATTGCGGCGAGCATCGCGATCGCACATGATGCCAGCCTTGTCGCGATCGTCTTCATGCGCGGAACATGACCGTAAACCCCAAAAACCCCGAGCCTCGAAAGCCGCCGATCCTCGTCAGTTACGACAGCCTTGACGAAAAAGCATCGGCCTTCGTCTCACAATCCCTGGAGGCGGAGGTCGCCGCGCGCTTCGGCCCGCGCGACGAAGCGCCGTTTTCGATTCTCGCCTATGGCGACGCGGACCTCGTCGTCGGCGGATTGAGCGGCGCGACCCATTGGCGCTGGCGCCATATCCGCCATTTCTGGGTCGCGGCGAGCTGGCGAGGCCGAGGCGTCGGGCGGAGCCTCCTGCAAAGGGCCGAGGCGGACGCCCGCGCGCGCGGCTGCGTCGGCCTCTACCTCGATACCTTCGATCCGGGCGCGGCTCAATTCTATGCGCGTTGCGGCTTTGCGCCATTTGGTCGGATCGACGATTTTCCGCCCGGCCACGCGCGGACATTTTTGTACAAAAAGTGTTTCGCGCCGTGAAGGCGAGGGGTGTTATCGTCGCCGCGATCCGGGGGCGCCGCGACGCTATGGCTCCATTGCGTCGAAGGAATAGTGGAAGGAAAAGTCCATGCAATCCGACTATGACGACGCAAGGGCTGTGGCGCAGCTGCCGAATCTGGATATCGAGATTCTGCATCGCCGCCCCTGGCGCGGCGACGGAGAGATGCTCTCGATCACGCTGCGCGCGAAGCCGTCGTTCGACGCTTTCTTCAATTTTCTCGAAGCCGCCAATCCCGCCGTCTTCTGGATGCGCGCGTTCGAGACGGCCTGGTCGCCTTGGCTCCAGTTGAGCCGCGCGCCCGCGCGGCGGTTGCGCGAAGAGAAATAGGGTCTCGAGCGCGCTGGCGCCAATGACCCATGTCATTGCATCTGGCGCTTTTCAGTCTTTTTGGCGAAGCGGCGCAGCGCTATAATGGCGCGCGTCGCAAAGAGCCGGGGCGCGGCGCGCAAAGCCGTCCTCAATAAGCGACAGCGAAGCAATCTAGATTCGCCGCCATCAAACGAGCGGCCGGGGAGAAACGCCTCTAGGAGAAATCCAAGCGCTTTCGAAATTCATGAAATTCGCGTGCGGACTTGCGGCCGGCGCGTCGCTATCGGCGACGCCATTCGTGAGCCTGCCCGCGCAGACGCAGCAAAAGCGGCCGAATATCGTCATGCTGATGACCGACGACACCGGCTGGAACGATTTCGCGCCTATTCCAACGGCGGCAAGGCGCTCGGCCATCCGACGCCGAACGTCGATCAGATCGCCGAGGAAGGCGCGGTCTTCACCAACTGGTACGGCCAGGCGAGCTGCACCGCCGGCCGCGCCTCGTTTCTGACCGGGTGCCTGCCGATCCGCTCGGCGCTGTCGATCGTGGTCGCGCCGGGCGACCCGAACATGCTGCGCAAGGAGACGCCGACCATCGCCGAGTTCTTCAAGAAAAACGGCTACTCGACCTATTTCTCCGGCAAATGGCATCTCGGCGACAAGCCCGAATCCTATCCGACCGAGCACGGCTTCGACGAGATGAAGAACTTCGCCGCGTATTACGCCGGGGTCTACAGCTACGACTACACCAGCAAATGGTTTCACCCCTGGTTCCCATCCTGCAATCCGCAATTCGAGAAATATTTCAGCGAGAACGTGAACCTCGAGGAATGGGAAGGCGTCGCCGGCCAGCCGGCCAAAAGCCTCGGCAAGATCACCTATGAGAGATTCGCCACCTTCGACGAGGATCAGGCCGCCAATGCGGTTCAATACATCAAGGATCACGCGAACGGCGACAAGCCGTTCTTCATGGACGTGAATTTCCTCAAGATGCACAACCCGACTAACGCGGCGCCGGATTTCGCCGGCCGCTCGCATCTTGGCGACTATTCGGACTCGCTGATGGAGCTCGACGCCGACATCGGCAAGGTGATGGACGAAATACGCAAGGACGCGCCCGACACCATCGTCATTGTCACCGCCGACAACGGCGCCTGGCTCGACGCCTATCCGGACGCGCGCACGACGCCGTTCCGTGTCGAGAAGGGCTCGCCCTTTGAAGGCGGCTGGCGCGTCCCCGGCATCATGTGGTGGCCGGGCCACATCCCCGCGCGCGCCAAGTACGACGAGATGATGTCGAATATCGACGCCTGGGCGACTCTCGCCGCCATGGTCGGGATCGAGCCTCCCCCGCATGAATGGGTTGGCAACGACGGCAAGCCGATCTATTTTGACAGCATCGACAACAGCGCCTACATCCTCGGCAAGGATCAACATTCGGCGCGCAAGTCGTGGATCTATATCGACGGCGAGGTGTTTCAGGGCGCGCGGGCCGACATTGGCGGCGATCCCAAGGAGCCCTGGGTGAATATCGCCTGGAAGTACCTCTATACAGCCAAGGATTCCTGGCTGGGTTCGGAGGCTAACCTGGGAGCGATCGGCGCAACGTACAATCTGACCATGGATCCGTACGAGAAATACGACATGACGTTCAACGGCGCCGCGCCGGCGCGGAGGCTGACGACGTCGCCGGGACGGTATTCCGGGCAGGATAACGGGTGGGTGCTGGCGCTCATCGAACCGGTCATCGTCGAGTTCGACAAGACGCTCCTGAAGTTCCCCAATATCAGGCGCTTCGTCGGCGGCGCTTCCAATGACCTGAAGCCGGATCTCCAGCATCCCGACAATCCGGTCCCGCTGCTGAAAGAGCAGATCGAGAACCACATGGAGCCGCATGTGCAGGGCGGCGGCGGCTAACAGCCGCCGGCGGAACGGGCAAAAAAAGGGGCGGCTTCGGCCGCCCCTTTCGGCATGTCCGGCGGGGTGCAGGAATGACGAAGCTATCCGATACGGCATTCGGGCGAGGCACCGCACGGCTGCGCTTCGCCGCGCTCATGTTGATCGCCGCGCTGGCGATCTGTCCCGTCGCTCCGGCAAGCGCCGACGCCGACGCGGGTCCGCCGGCTGCGGCGCAGACGGACGCCGCCCTGACGGCATGGGCCATGCGATGGTTCACCGAGATACAGGCTGGCCGGACAGACCGCGCGCAATACGCTCCCGGCTTCGTCGCCGAAGTGACCGACGAGGCGGTGAAGACGATGTCGCACGACCTCAACACCTATGGCGCGTCGCCGCTCCGCGCCGAAATCATGCAAGCCGGCAAGATCGGCGACCAGACATTCTACGTGGGAA
>DAITNE010000164.1:0-5083 GCA_036834765.1 Methylocella sp. | reverse complement strand
CCGCAAACGACGATCGCGCGGGCGACGCTGGCGGCGCAGGCGCGGATCGTCCATATCGTCGGCACGACAGGCCTCCAGCCGGACGACTTCGCGCGGCTCGAGGTCGCCGCGCGGCATGCGGTCGTCATTCAGTCCGGCAATATGAGCCTCGGGGTCAATCTGCTGGCGGCGCTCGTCGAAAAGGCCGCGCGCACGCTAGGGCCCGAGTTCGATATTGAGATCGTCGAGATGCACCATCGCGCCAAAGTCGACGCCCCCTCCGGCACCGCGCTGCTCCTCGGCGCGGCGGCGGCGAAAGGCCGCGCGATCGATCTTGAGGACAATAGCGTGCGATCGCGGGACGGTCACACCGGCGCGCGGCCAGAAGGCGCGATCGGCTTCGCCTCCCTTCGCGGCGGCTCGGTCGTCGGCGATCACAGGGTCATTTTCGCTGGTTCCGGCGAAAGGCTCGAACTCGCCCATATCGCAGAAGACCGCAGCATTTTTGCGCGGGGCGCCGTCAAGGCGGCGCTGTGGGGTCACGGCCGCGATCCCGGCCTCTATTCGATGATAGATGTGCTGGGGCTCGACGGCTGAGCGTGACCGATTGGAGGAGGAGCGCGCGGCGGGCGGAACACCGGTTGCTGCTTTCCTCATCCCGCCCTGGAAAAGATGCAGCTTTTTCAAATAAGATCGACAGTTGAACTGTATAAAAAAGCGCACAGCACAGTCGCCCCAAGTTCAGGGGACGAGTCCGGCCACCGACATAAAAATAGGCCGCGCTCTTAGAAAATGGAGCGCGGCCCTTGGACGAGCTTCCCGGGGGCCTGTGGGAAGTCCGTATGACAATCTGACGACATTTTCGTCATCTGTCCAGTCACGTTTCTGCGTCGGCAGGAACGCCCGCCCGCAAGACTGCGTGATGACCAAGAGGACCCGGCTGATCGAGACGCATCACCAGGCCAAGCGCGATGGCGGCGCCGGCCAATACTAGAATGAGGATGAGAGAAACCTGGAACTGCCGCCGCGCCGCCCGCAAATCGTAGCTGCGGACGAAACCGGCATCGCGCCTGCGGTCGAAATGATTGGCGATGGACATGACGTAACTCCAATGCCGTGGATACGCTGCGATTGGTTAAGACTTGATTTGCCGATTCAAATTTTAACCAAGATCTATCGTTGTGTTCGGACTGCCGGCTGTGTTGCATCGCACCGGACGACCCGGGCGCGGCTTGACGGCGCGGCGGTTGCCCTCGGGCGGCTGGAATTCTAAGGTCGCGCCGCCAACCTTTCCGATCTTTGCCAGATCCCTGAACGGAGCCCTCGATGTCGTTCATCGCCGACGCGCTCTTGCGCGTGAAACCTTCCGCCACGATCGCGGTGACGCAGAAGGCGCGCGATATGAAGAATGCGGGGCGGGACATTATTTCGCTGTCCGTCGGGGAGCCGGACTTCGACACGCCGGACAATATCAAGGAGGCCGCGATCGCGGCGATCCGGCGCGGCGAGACGAAATATACCCCCGTCGCCGGCATCCCGCCCCTGCGCGAGGCGATCGCGGCGAAATTCCAGCGCGAGAACGGCCTCGCCTACAAGGTGTCGCAGACCATCGTGGGAACGGGGGGCAAGCATATCCTGTTCAACGCCTTCCTCGCGACGGTCAATCCCGGCGACGAAGTGATCATCCCGGCACCCTATTGGGTCAGCTACCCGGACATGGTGCTAATCGCGGGAGGCAAGCCCGTCCCCGTCGAAACGAAGATCGAGCATGGCTTCAAGCTGCAGCCGGAGGCGCTGGAGCGGGCGATCACGCCGAAAACGAAATGGCTTTTGCTGAATTCGCCCTCAAATCCGTCGGGAGCGGCCTATTCGCAGAGCGAACTCAAAGCCCTGACCGACGTTCTGCTGCGCCACGAGCAGGTCTGGGTCCTGACCGACGATATTTACGAGCATCTCGTTTATGGCGATTTCGCCTTCGCGACGCCGGCGCAAGTGGAGCCGGGGCTGATCGATCGGACGCTCACCATGAACGGCGTGTCGAAATCCTATGCCATGACCGGCTGGCGCATCGGCTACGCCGCCGGGCCGCCCGAACTCATCAAGGCGATGGAGATGCTGCAGGGGCAGCAGACCTCGGGCGCGTGCTCGATCGCGCAATGGGCCTCGGTCGAGGCGCTGAACGGCCCGCAGGATTTCATCGCGGAGCGCCGCAAGATCTTCGAGGAACGGCGCGATCTCGTCGTCTCGATGCTGAATCAGGCCAAATTTCTGCGCTGTCCGCAGCCGGAAGGCGCCTTTTACGTCTATCCCTCCTGCGCGGAGGCGATCGGCAAACGGGCGCCAGACGGCAAGCTGATCGCCTCGGATGAGGATTTCGTCTCGGCTCTGCTGGACAGTGAAGGGGTCGCCGTGGTGCAGGGTTCGGCCTTCGGCCTTGGGCCTAACTTCCGCATCTCCTATGCGACCTCGACGTCCATGCTTGAAGACGCCTGCGCAAAAATCCAGCGCTTTTGCGCGAGCCTTGGCTGAAGCCCGTCGCGGTCGGCGGAACCGGCAAAAAGCCGTTGTGCGATGGCGGTGAGTCTGGTTTCCTGAACAGATGCATGCATGACCAGCCGGCGATTGGAGTCTCCATGTTGAGGGATGATACGGGCGATGGCGGACGCAGGCCTTCGCGCAATGTCCTCGGACAGCCCCTGGCGAGCTGCTCCCGCGATCCCTTGACGGGGTTTTTTCGCAATGGCTGCTGCGATACGGCGGCCGAGGACGTCGGCAGCCACACCGTCTGCATCGTCGCGACGGAGGCGTTCCTGAGTTTCTCCAAGTCGCGCGGCAATGATCTGTCGACGCCGCTGCCGGCCTTTGGGTTTCCCGGCCTCAAGCCGGGCGACCGCTGGTGTCTCTGCGCGCCGCGCTGGCAGGAGGCCTTCGAGGCCGCCGCCGCGCCCCGCGTCGTGCTGCAGGCCACCCATGAGGGCGCGCTCGCCCATTGCGCGCTCGCCGATCTCAAGCGCTATGCGATGGATTTATCCTGAGGCGACGGCGGGCGGTCCGAACGCCAGAATCTCGTTCGTATAGGTCTCGTTGACCTCCGAAAAGGGGCGGCGATTGTCCCCATAGACCAGTGCGCGGTGCTGAAAAAGCCGCCACGGGATGGCGAGTTCAAAGCCCGGCTGGTCGAGCTCCGCGGAGAGATCTTCCGGGCACCAGAAAACCTCGACCGCGAAGGTCTCACGAACGGGGTTCAAATCCATCACGGCGCGGCCGAACGGCGTATCGCTATCAGCCAGGACCTTGCGGATCTCGGCCGTCAGCCGGCTTGGCACATACCAGTTCTCGGCTTCGGACAGAACGCGCTCGCCGCAGGCGAGTTCGACGCGACGATAGACGACGCGCTCGCGGCGCCCGACCTCCAGCCTCTCGCGCTGCTCCGCGGACGCCGGCTTGTCGCCGCCGGCGACGCGCCTCGCGCGGATCGCCGCGTCTCCAGCCGACGGGCGCTCGAGGCGCCATTGCTCCAGCGTCGAAGTCGCGCTGTGCGACGCAAGCAGCCTCGCGTTCAGCGTCTGCAGCAAGGCGAAGGCCTGCGCCTGCCTTGTCGCGGGCGATGGCGGCGATTGACGCGCCGGGACCTCGCCTGCCGATATCGCCGCGCTCTTCCGGCCGAGCATCAATCCCTCGTGAATGGTCGTGTGCGTCCGGCCTGCGGGCGCAGCCCATGATAAACGTCTCTCGCCTGTTTGCCCATGCGGCCTTGCGCCGGGGCGCCTAGGGGCGGCCTTTGTGGACTTTGAGGGGTGAAAAAGCTACACCGTCAGCTCAGCCGCACGTTTTCGATGGTCGTCTCAATCTCCGCCAGCCGTCATCGCTTTCGTTTCGCGTGCGGCGCTTCCCGGTTCGCCAGACATGTTCCAGAAACTCTATCGGTGGACTTTGACGCTCGCCGAGAGCCGGCATGCGCCTCTGGCGCTGGGCCTCGTCGCCTTCGCCGAAAGCTCGTTCTTTCCGGTGCCGCCGGACGCGATCCTGGTGCCGATGTCGATCGCGCGGCCGAAAAGCGCATGGACCTACGCGCTGATCTGTACGGTCGGCTCCGTCGTCGGCGCGCTGCTTGGCTACGCCATCGGAGCGCTGCTGTTTGAGACAGTCGGCAAATGGCTGATCGATCTTTACGGTTATGGCGCGCGGGTCGATGAAATGCGCGCGCTCTACGCCAAATGGGGCTGGGCCGTGATTCTCGTCAAAGGCCTGACGCCCATTCCGTTCAAGCTCGTCACCATCACCAGCGGGCTTTTGAGCTATAGCCTGCCGCTTTTCGTTCTGCTCTGTTTCGTCACCCGGGGCGCGCGGTTCTTCGCGCTCGCACTGCTGCTTAAATATTATGGCGAGCCGATCAGGGATCTGCTCGATAAATATTTCGGCTGGTTCCTGCTCGTGCTCCTCGTCGTCATTGTGCTCGGTTTCTGGATCGCAACGCATGTCCTTTGAGCGCATCGCGGGGGTTTTGACTCCTTTCCGCATCGCCCTCGCGATCCTCATCGTCGCCGCGGCGACCATCGCCGGCGCCTGGATTTTTCAGGCTCTCGGCTATGTCCCTTGCGAACTCTGCCTCAAGGAGCGCATCCCCTATTACGTCGGCATCGCGCTCGCCGCGCTGACGCTCGCGCTTGCCGGGCGCAGCCCAAAAAATTGGACGGCGGCGGCTTTCGCGGGGGTTTTCCTGATTTTTTTGGCCGGAACGGTCTTCGGCGTCTATCATTCCGGGGTCGAGTTCGGCTTCTGGCCGGGGCCGACCGACTGCACCGGCACGCTCGATCACGCGGGTTCAGTCGGCGATTTTATGAAGCAGCTGCAAACAGTGAAAGTGGTCCGCTGCGACGCCGTCTCGCTGCGCGTTTTTGGATTGTCGCTCGCGGTCTGGAACGCAGCGATCTCGATCGCTTTGGCGGCTCTCTCGGCGCTGGGCTTTGCGCTTACGCGCCGGCCGCCAGCAGCGCCCGTGCGCGGAGCTTCTCCGTCTCGCTCTTGAGCTGGCCGCAGGCGGCGAGGATGTCGCGCCCGCGCGGCGTGCGCACCGGCGAGGCATAGCCGGCGTCGAACACGA
>DAITNE010000163.1:0-5096 GCA_036834765.1 Methylocella sp. | reverse complement strand
ACATGGCAAAGACGAAAGAAGAGGCTCAAGCGAAGGCGGAGGAAGAGGCTCGGGTCAAGGCTGAGGAACAGGCTCGGGCCAAGGCTGAGGAAGAAGCTCGGATCAAGACCGCAGAGGAACCTCGGGTAAGGGCCGCGAAAGAAGCTCGCATCAATTCCGAGAAAGCGGCTCGGACAAAGGCCGCGAAAGAGGCTCGTGTCAGGGCTGAGAGAGAAGCTCGCGCCAAGGCCGAGGAAGATGCTCGCGCCAAGGCTGCGGAAGAAGCTCGCGCCAAGGCCGCGGAAGATGCTCGCGCCAGGGCTGCGGAAGAAGCTCGCGCCAAGGCCGCGGAAGAAGCTCGCGCCAAGGCTGCGGAAGAAGCTCGCGCCAGGGCTGCGGAAGAAGCTCGCGCCAAGGCCGAGGAAGAAGCTCGGGTTACGGCTGCTCAGGCCAATGCTGGGGAAAAGGGTCGGGTCAGGGCCGAGAAAGAAATCGCCAATTTCAAGGAACTCCGCGAGCCGTCGCCCGTGGCGGCTGCTGTCCTAGCCACGTGCTTCCGGACCATTGCCGCCGAAGCGACAGATTATTCGAAAAAATCGATAGAAAGCGGCTCGGCATTCGTCGAAAAGCTCCTCGGAGCCAAGTCTCTCGAGAGCGCTATCCGCATCCAGTCCGAATATGCCAACACGTCTTACGCGGGGTTCGTCGCGTATCTGACGAAGATCAGCGAACTCTATTCCAAGCTTGCCAAAGAGGGTCTCAAGCGAGGTTGTCACATTTTATGATGACGAGCGCGTCTTTCGCCCGCGGTTGGCGAATACGCTAGCCGCAAAAGGCTCAAAACCGGAGCGCCAGATCCAAGGGGCTGGCGCGACCGGAAAAACCATAAAGAAACCAACACCATAAAATCTAAATGGTGCCCTGGAGAGGACTCGAACCTCCACGGCTTTCACCACAGGTACCTGAAACCTGCGCGTCTACCAATTCCGCCACCAGGGCCCCGCCGCTCTGATACGTGCCGCGCTTCCCCTTTGTCAATCGGCAAGGGAGGTGGCCGAACCGCCGAGGCGATCCCGCGGGCTTCCCCGCACAAGAATTTGCTCTGTCATCGGCGTCATTTGCGCTCCCCTCATCGGTTTGACGGCGACGGCTGTCGCCCGACGCCTCCTTCGTGTAAATCGTGCTCGCCGCCTTCCCTCAGCCACCTGCGGATCCGACTGGAAATTTCACGCCCTCCCATCCAACCTCGGACAAAACCATGACCAGCACGCACATAATTCGCGCCGCCTTCGCCGGGAGCCTGCTCCTTACGCTGTCCCTTGCCGCTGGCGCACGCGCGGAAGACGCCGCGCCGGCCATGACCGCGGAGGAGGCCCATTCGATTGGCGTCGACGCCTATATCTATCTCTATCCGCTGGTCACGATGGACATCACGCGAAAGCAATTGACCAATTCAGACGGGTTCGGCCGCGGCCCGATGAACGAATTCCACAATGTCCCGGCCTATCCGCCGGCGACCGACACTTCGGGGGTGCGGACCAATTACGACACGCTCTATTCGATCTCCTATCTCGCCCCCTCGAACGAGCCGATGGTCGTCTCGGCGACCGATACGAACGGGCGCTATTACATGCTGCCGATGATCGACATGTGGACCGATGTGTTCGCTTCGCCGGGCTCGCGCACGACGGGGACGAAGGCCGTCCATTTTCTGGTGACGCCGCAAGGCTGGCGGCCGGATCTGCGCGAAGCATTCGCCGAAGAGTTCAAGCTGCCGAAAGACACGCAGCGCATCGAGTCGCCGACCCCTTACGTCTGGATCATCGGGCGCACCAAGACCGATGGGCCGGCCGATTACGACGCCGTCCGCAAGATTCAGGCGGGCTACGTCATCACGCCGCTGTCGCAATGGGGCAAGGCGCCCTCGCCCACCCCGCTGAAGGTCGATCCGACCGTAGACATGAAGACTCCTCCAAAGGCGCAGGTCGATGCGCTGCCGGCGGCCAAGTTCTTCGCCTATGGGGCGGAGCTGATGAAAAAGCAGCCGCCGCACGTAACCGATCAGCCGATCCTCGCCGAAATGAAAAAGGTCGGCCTCGAGCCGGGCAAGCCTTTCGACCTCGCGGCGCTCGATCCTGAAATCGCAAAAGCGCTCGAAAGCGCACCGGCCGACGCGCTGGCGCTGATGGCGTGGAAGGTCAAGACTCTCGCCCGCGTCGTCAACGGCTGGTCGATGAATACCGACACCATGGGCGTTTACGGCAATTACTATTTGAAGCGGGCGATCGTCGCGCAAATGGGCCTCGGCGCCAATTTGCCGGAAGACGCGGTCTATCCGCTCAATCTTTTCGACAAATCCGGCAAGCCGCTCGATGGCGCGAATAAATATACGATCCATTTCGACAAGGCCGACCTGCCGCCTGTCGACGCCTTCTGGTCGATCACGCTTTACGATCCGGCCGGCAACGCTTTTCCGAACAGCATCGACCGGCAGGCCGTCAGCTCATGGATGCCGTTTGCCTATAATGCCGACGGATCGCTTGATCTTTATTTCCAGAACGAAGATCCCGGCAAAGAGCATGAGGCCAACTGGCTGCCGGCGCCGCAGGGCGGCTTCAATCTGACCATGCGCCTCTATGCGCCGCGCAGTGAAATTCTCGTCGGCAAGTGGAATCCGCCGCCGGTCGAGAAGGCTGGCGCGTCGGCCGAATAGGCGACGGCGAATATGACGCAAAAGCAAAGCGCGTTCGGCCTGTACAGCGCGCGCCTTCGTCCTTAAAAAGATAGAGCTTTTCAAGATCGAGGACGCGCGAAAATGGCGGATGCTTTGGTGAAGACAGGCCGGCTTGTCACGCTGTTCGGCGGCTCGGGTTTCATCGGCCGGCATGTCGTGCGGGCGCTCGCGCGCGACGGCTGGCGGGTCAGGGTCGCCTCGCGCCGCCCGGACCTCGCCTTTCATCTGCAACCGCTCGGAAAAGTCGGCCAGATCCACGCCGTACAGGCCAATCTGCGCTATCCCGATTCCATCGTTCATGCGCTGCGCGACGCAGAAGCGGTCGTCAATCTCGTCGGCATCCTCAGCGAGACCGGCGCGCAGACCTTCGATTCGGTGCAAGCGGAAGGCGCTGAGGCGCTCGCCAAAGCGGCCAAGGAAGCCGGCGCCGGCGTTTTCGTGCAGCTTTCGGCGATCGGGGCGGACGCGGGCAGCGCGTCGGCCTACGCCCGCAGCAAAGCGCGAGGCGAGGCGCTGGTGCAGCAGGCGTTCCCCGGCGCCGTCGTGCTGCGGCCCTCGGTGGTGTTTGGCCCCGAAGATCAATTCTTCAATCGCTTCGCCGCGATGGCGCGCTATCTGCCGGCGCTGCCTCTCATCGGCGGCGGCGGAACGAAGTTGCAGCCGGTTTTCGTCGGCGACGTGGCGAAGGCCGCGGCGCTCGCCGTCGAAGGAAAGGCGAAAGCGGGCGCGATCTATGAATTGGGCGGCCCGGAAATCGCCACCCTGCGGCGCATCATGGAGTTCGTTCTGAAGACGACGGAGCGCAAGCGGCCTTTGACGCCGATCTCCTTCGAACAGGCGAAAATCATCGGAAAGTTCAGCGAAGTCGCGACGAAGCTCTCCTTCGGCCTGTTTCCGCAAACCTTCGCCATCACGCGAGATCAGGTCGAACTCCTGAAGACCGACAATGTGGTCTCGGATGCGGCCAAAGCCGAGGGGCGCACCCTGGAGGGCCTCGGCATCGCGCCGGAATCATTCGAGGCCTTCGCGCCGACCTATCTCGCCCGCTATCGCGCGACCGGCCAGTTCGCGGACCGGCGCTTCGCCTGACGCCAATGCGCGAGAAAGCCTCGCCCGCGCAGGCGAACGCGATGCGCCTCGCCTCGATCGTCACCGCGGCGAATGTGCTGATCGCGAGCGGCTTCTCAATCGCCGGGCTGATTGCGCCGACATCGCTATTGCCGGCCAACGACGCCCCGAGCGAGGCCTCGTTCATCTTCGCGATGTATGCGGCGGCGCGCACCCTGCCCCTGGCCTTGGCGGCGCTGCTTGCGATCTGCAAACGCTCCGCGACGGCGTTGCTGGCGCTTGGCGCTCTCGCCGGCCTCGTTCAGCTCGTCGACGCCGCGATCGGCCTCTACCAGCACGATCTCGGGAAAACCATCGGGCCTCTGGTCATCGCAAGCCTGCAATTTTACGCCGTTTTGAGGCTGGAAAACGCCGCCCGGAGCGCACCGTAGTCACACATTCGCGCGGTAGCCGCTTCGGATGAGGATGCTTCTCGTGAGGCGCACCATGAAGGCTGTTCCAAACAGCGGCGTCAGCAAATTGACGAACGGAATGGCGAGCATCGCCGCCATGACCAGCCCGGCAACGAAGAGCTGCGGCTCGTTCGCCCTGCGCAGGCGCGCGACCTCAGGCGCCGGGAGATGGCGCAAGGCCGCAAGCTCGAAATAGCCGCGGCCGAACAGATAGGCGTTGGCCCCGAAGAAGGCGAGCGCGTTGACGCCGGGCACGAACAGCAACAAGAGCGCGACGAGATTGACGGCGAGCGCAAGCGCGGCGAATTGCACGGCGACCCAGGCCGCATCGCCGAGCGGCATCGCCCGCCCCGCCCCGGCGGGATCAAGCTCGATTTCGACATGCTCGGCGAGTTCGTCGAAGAAAAAGCCCGCGACGAGGAACGAGACCGGCGTCACGAGAAAGGCGAGGCCGATCACAAGTCCAACGCCGCCGACGAAAGACAGGATCGCCGTCACAAAGGGATAGGGGGCGGCGATCGGCAGGGCGAGCGCGGCGACGAGAAGCTTTTCGAGGCCGACCCAGGCGAGGGCGAGCAGCGCCAGCGTCAAGGCGAGCGTTTTGAAGAGAACTTTGCGAAACGGCGGCGTGAAAATCTGGGCGGCCGCGGCGAGGGCAGCGTCGAACACGTTTGTCCTTTCGGTGGGGTTCTAAGAAAGATCCCGCTCAGCGCCAGTCGCGAAGCGCGCGGATCTTCTCGTCGGTCCGGTACTGGCTCAAGGCGTAGACCGCCCAGAGCGCGGCGGGGATCCAGCCGGCCAGCGTGACTTGCAAGATCAGGCAGGCGATCCCGGCGAGCGGGCGCCCGATGGTGAAAAACAAA
>DAITNE010000162.1:0-5155 GCA_036834765.1 Methylocella sp. | reverse complement strand
AGCGTGAGCTAGTCGGTGACCTCCTGGGAGGGGTGGGGGCCGGCGGGCGAAGCGACGCCGGCCCAGCCAGTGTTATAAGTTTTGCTAAAGAGCGCAGCTTAAGCGCCCATCTGGCGCCTGTTGAAAGCCCCGAAGCCGCGCGATCGGGTTGGTCGCATTCATAAATCCTACGCATTTACCGGCAGTCTAAACCGCTGCCGGCTTTGCGAAATCGCGCCAAGATTGTGCGCCACGTATTCTGGGATACGCCGTTGCGTTGGCTCGCAAGTTCTGCGGCGGCGGAGGACGACTTGCGCGCCGCGGCGTAGCCCAGCGGCCAACATCGACGTTCCGCGCACAAACGAAAATGAAAGAAAAGCAGAACGGCCGTGTTCAAACTCTGCACACGCGGCTTTACAAACTGCTGAAATATTTGTTGTTTCTTCCCCATCCATCATCGGCGCGACGCTAAATCTAAGATCCTGATTTAATGGCATTTTCTCTTTTGTCTCGATCAACTAGCTGGCTCGCGCGGCTCTATTCTACGCCATCATTCGACGCTTGCCGCCGCGGTTCGACCGTGCGCACCTGTTTTGGCGGATTTCACGAAGCTCGGACCCCCGCACGAAGCGCAAATCGGGGTCAAGGCGAGCCCAAGTGCGGCGGAAAGGGACGTATGTCAACGCGGGTCTTCCCTCACGGCAAAACGCATGTTGAAATTCCATAGATAGAACAAATCGGCCTATAGACAACTGCTATATTCCCTCCCACAATGAGCCGGCGATTTCGAAGGAGCCGTGGTCAATTTTCGTTTGCGGCGTTGCCGGCGCCTCGATGACTCGACTTTTGGGACGGTCTCATGACGGCGACGATTCCGGCCATACGGCCGGCTTGCACGCAATTTTCGTCCGGTCCTTGCGCCAAGCGCCCTGGTTGGCGAACCCAGAATCTTGACGACGCGCTGGTCGGACGCTCGCATCGGGCGAAGGATGCGAAGGCTAGATTGAAGCTCGCCATCGATCTCACCCGCGAGCTTTTGCAAATTCCTTCGGATTATCGCGTCGGCATCGTGCCCGGCTCGGATACCGGCGCCTTCGAGATGGCCCTATGGTCGCTGCTTGGTCAGCGAGGCGTCGACGTGCTCGCCTGGGAATCCTTTGGCGACGGCTGGGTCAGCGATGTCGTCAAGCAATTGAAGCTGAGCGACGCGCGCATCCTGAAGGCGGGTTATGGCGACATCGTCGATCTGGCGCGCGTCGATTTCGACAATGACGTCGTCTTCACCTGGAACGGCACGACGTCGGGGGTGCGCGTCCCCAACGGCGACTGGATCGCCTCCGACCGCAAAGGCCTGACGCTCTGCGACGCGACCTCGGCCGCATTCGCGCAAAATCTCGATTGGCCAAAGCTCGACGTCGTCACGCTTTCCTGGCAAAAGGCGCTCGGCGGCGAAGCAGGCCACGGCATGTTGATCCTGTCGCCGCGCGCGGTCGAAAGGCTCCTCAGCTACGCGCCCCCATGGCCGCTGCCAAAAGTCTTTCGGTTGACTAGCGGCGGCAAGCTGATCGAGGGGATCTTCGAGGGCGAAACCATCAACACGCCATCGATGCTATGCGTCGAGGATTATATCGACGCCCTGCGCTGGGCAAAATCGCTTGGCGGCCTCCCCGCTCTCATCGCCCGCGCAAACGCCAATGCGAAAGCGCTCTCCGACTGGGTGGCGAAGACTTCCTGGATCGATTTTCTCGCCAAGGAGGAGAGCGTCAGATCGAATACCAGCGTATGCTTGGAGACCGTCGATCCGGCCGTCGCCGCGCTGGGGTCCGATGCTCAGTCGCGCTTTGCGAAAGCGATCGCAAGCCTGCTTGAGAGAGAAAAGATCGCTTACGACATTGGCGCCTATCGCGACGCGCCGCCGGGCCTGCGCATCTGGTGCGGCGCGACGGTCGAAACAAGCAATATCGAAGCGCTGACGCATTGGCTCGATTACGCATTCGACAAGCTGAAGAGCGAGCTATCCGCGGCTGCGTGAATTGGCGCATGCGCGATGAAAAACAAAGGGCGCGCGTCAACCGATCCGCCCGCATATCTTTTTAGAGTCGGAGAACGCCATGCCGCGGCGCGTCCTTATTTCAGATGCCCTTTCGCCAGGCGCCGTCGCCGTCTTCAAGGATCGCGGCGTCGAGGTCGAATTTCAGCCGGGCCTTGGCAAGGACAAGGAGAAACTCGCGGCGATCATCGGCGATTTCGACGGCCTGGCCATTCGCTCCGAGACCAAAGTCACCACCGAAATTCTCGCCAACGCGAAAAAGCTGAAAGTCATCGGCCGCGCCGGCATTGGCGTCGACAACGTCGATATTCCGGCTGCGACCGCCAAAGGCGTCATCGTGATGAACACGCCGTTCGGCAATTCGATCACCACCGCCGAACATGCGATCGCGTTGATGTTCGCGCTCGCGCGGCAAATTCCATTGGCCGACGCCTCGACCCAGGCGGGCAAATGGGAGAAGAACCGCTTCATGGGCGTCGAGATCACCGGCAAAGTGATGGGCGTCATCGGATGCGGCAACATCGGTTCGATCGTCGCCGCGCGCGCGATCGGCCTTCACATGCACGTCATTGCTTACGATCCTTTTCTATCGCCCGAACGGGCGCTCGACCTCGACATCGAAAAGGTCGAACTCGACAATCTTCTCGCGCGCGCCGACTTCATCAGCGTTCACACGCCAATGACGCCGCAGACGAAGAACATCCTCTCGGCTGCAAATCTCGCCAAGACCAAGAAGGGCGTTCGAATCATCAATTGCGCGCGCGGCGGTCTGGTCGATGAGACGGCGCTGCGCGCTTTGCTCGATTCCGGCCATGTCGCGGGCGCGGCCTTCGACGTGTTCGTCAAGGAGCCGGCCACCGACAATCCGCTGTTCGGCCATCCCAACGTCGTTTGCACCCCTCACCTTGGCGCCTCGACGAATGAGGCGCAGGAAAACGTCGCGCTGCAGATCGCCGAGCAGATGTCGGATTATCTAACCCGCGGCGCGATCTCCAACGCCATCAATTTTCCGTCGATCACCGCGGAGGAGGCGCCGAGGCTCAGGCCGTTTATCGCGCTTTCCGACTATCTTGGCGCTTTCGCCGGTCAGATCGTCGATAGCGCTATAAAGAAGGTGACGATCATTTATGAAGGCGCGGTGGCTGAGTTGAAGACGAAAGCGCTCACCGCTTCGGTCGTCGCCGGGCTTTTGCGTCCGCTGCTCGCCGACGTCAGCATCGTCTCCGCGCCGTCGGTCGCCAAGGAACGCGGCATTGTGATCGACGAAGTAACCCGCGCCGCGGACGGCGATTATGAATCGCTTATCACTCTCGTGGTCGAAACCGAGACCCATGAGCATCGCATCGCCGGCACGGTGTTTCACGCCGGCAAGCCCAGAATCATTTCGATCAACAATATCGAAGTCGACGCGCTGGTCGCCCCGACGATGATTTACGTCAGCAACGAAGACAGGCCTGGCTTCATCGGCCGGTTCACCAGCGTTCTCGGCGGGGCCGGCATCAATATAGCGACCTTCGCGCTAGGCCGGGACCGCGAGGGCGGTTCAGCGGTCGCCCTCGTCGCGGTCGACGGCGTGGTGCCGGAAAAAGTGCTCGTCGAGGTCATGGCCTTGTCGGGCGTGAAAGCGGTCAAGGCGCTGAATTTTTGACGCCGCCTCGCGTAGTGACAATTAGGATTGACGCCCCGCGCTCGCGGCGCGCGCGTCACGGGCGAATTTCACTGCGCGTAAAACCCTGTGCGTAGAGTAACGCGGTCAGATCAGCGTGGTCGATGCGGGCGTCGGCGCCGGCGGCTACCGCGGGCTTGCCGTGAAAGGCGACGCCAAGACCCGCCTCCCGCAGCATCGGAAGATCATTGGCGCCGTCGCCGACGGCGAGGGTCTGCGCGATCGTCAGGCGATGCTCAATGCGCAGGCGTCGTAGCGTCGCGAGTTTGGCGTCGCCGCCGAACACCGGGTTGACCACCCCGCCCGTGAAAAAGCCATTGGCGTCGATCTCGAGTTGGTTGGCGTAATGCGCGTCGAAGCCGATCGCGTCCGCGATGGCGTTGGTAAATTCGGTGAATCCGCCGGAAACCAGCGCCGTATGCGCGCCATGGCGGCGCATCGTCCGGATCAGCGTGCGAGCGCCCGGCGTCACAGTGATGACGTTCTCGATCATCTTCGCGATCACGCTTCTATGCAGGCCCTTGAGCAGCGCGACGCGCTCGCGCAACGCCGCCTCGAATTCGATTTCGCCGCGCATCGCGCGTTCGGTGATGGCAGCGACATGGCCCCTTTTGCCAACCTCGGCGGCAAGTTCGTCGACGCATTCCTGGCCGATCATGGTGGAATCCATGTCCGCCGTCAGAAGCTTTTTGCGCCGTCCCTGGTTTGGTTGAACGATGACGTCGACAGGCGCGCCTTCGAGGGCGACGCGCACCGCTGCGTCGAACTCTTTGAGATCGTCTTGCGCGCCCGGCGTGAAAGCGATGTCGACGGCGACGCCCTGATCGAGCCAGCGCAAAGCGTGCGCCCGCGGCAGCGCCGACAGCGCCCGCCGCGCGAGTTCTTCCGTCAGCGTCGGAGCCCGCGGATTGCAGACAAGCGTCGCGACATGCGTCATCGATTGGCGCCCCCGGATAGAGGAAAATAGGAATCCCGGATTGGCTCTATTGGACCTTATAAGCGGATCCAAGTCCAAGAGCCTCCGCCGCCGGTCAAATCCTGTGTGCGGCTCTCGAACCTTCGATCCCAACCTTGGCAAGGTTGTGGTAGCGGCTTGATTTGGATGACCTCCCTTTGATGATGCAGCATAAATGCTTAATATAGCATATTTTCGATTTGCGCGAGTTTGATCCGGTTTGCTAGAAATTGATCCAAGGTGGTTGCTAGTCTGGTTGCTAATATGGCGGGGGATTGCCTGTATGCCGGGCCAAAAAAGGATTGGGAAGCGCGACGTTGAGGCCCTGGATTCGGGCGAGATTGTTTGGGACGCAATCGTGTCGGGCTTCGGCGCACGTCGTCAAAACAGCGCAACCGTCACTTATCTTCTAAAGTACCGCACTGGCGACGGTCGACAGCGCTGGCACACTATCGGACGCCATGGGGCACCTTGGACGCCGGACACCGCGCGTAAGCAGGCCATC
>DAITNE010000161.1:0-5178 GCA_036834765.1 Methylocella sp. | reverse complement strand
CCCAGGGCACGTGCATCCCCCTCGGCGGCGCCGCGATGACGATCCGCTCTTCGGTCGGCGCCTCGCTCATCTGGGCCTCGCCTCTCGGGCCGATCCGGTTCGACTTCGCCAAGGACATCACAAAGAGTAGCTCGGATCAGACCCAGTTCTTCCGCTTCACCGGCGGCACAACCTTCTGATGAGCGCTTGCGCGGCGCGAACCGGAATCGCGCCGCGGGATTGATGGCCGCGCGGGGGCGCTTGGTTGCGAGGCAGGCGGGTCGGTAGCCTCAAAGCGCGCCCGTTCGCAACGCGATGAAGCGTGGGCGCGCTACGGACGCGCGTTTCATACTTGACGGTTCAGGATTGGCGGACTTGCCGCATTTGGCGGATTGCCCAATTTTCCGTTTTTGATTTCCGGTCTGGCCTGCGCCGAATGAGCGATCCGATCTTCTTCTTGCGCGACATGCAACTCTCGCTCGCAGACCTCGTCGCCCTGACGGGGGCGAGGGCGCCCGATGGCGTCGATCTCTCGCCCTGCATCTATGGCGGCGCTCCCTTCGATGAAGCCGAGCCCGGCGATCTCGCCTATTTCGCCCATCCGGAGCGGCTTGATCTCCTTGAGTCGACCAACGCCACCGCCTGCTTCGTGGCCGAACGCTTCGCGTCGCGGCTTCCGGCGCGCACCACCGCGCTGGTGACGGAAAGCCCCGGGCGCGCGTTCGCCCTCGCCATCGCGCGGATGTATCCTTCCGCGCTGCGGCCGGGGTCGCTTTTCGCGGCGACGGGCGTCAATCCCGGTGCGACGATCCATCCCGAGGCGCGTCTTGAGGCTGGCGTCGTCATCGATCCGGGGGTTGTGATTGGACCTCGCGCCGAAATCGGTTCGGGCTCCATCATCGGCGCCAATAGCGTGATCGGCCCTGGCGTCAGGATCGGGCGGGAGTGTGCGGTCGGTGGGCAGACAACGATCGTCAATGCGCTGATCGGCAACCACGTTCTTCTGCATCCGGGGGTGCGCATCGGCCACGCAGGCCTTTGCGGCGGCGCCGATCCGCGGGACGAGGCGGCGTCAGCGCCGCACATCGGACGCGTCATCATCCAGGACGATGTCGAGATCGGGGCCAATTCGACTCTCGATCGGGGCTTTAGTCGCGACACCGTCATTGGGGAGGGGACCAGGATCGGAAATCTCGTTCAGATCGGCTGCGATGTGACGGTCGGGCGCAAGTGCAAGATTCAATCGCAGGCTTCGATCGGCCCGTCGATCCGGCTTGGCGATTTCGTCTGCGTCGAGGCGCGGGCGGGCGCCGGCGATTGACTTTTTCTCGCCCCTGATCTTGATCCGCTTCGTTAATGGAGAAAGACAATCATGAAGGCGCGAAGATGAACGAGGCCGCGGCGACAATCGAATCATTCGATATTCTGCAATTGCTGAAATATCTGCCGCATCGCTATCCATTCTTGATGGTCGACCGGATCGTCGAGGCGAGAGGCGATTCGTTCGGCATCGGGATCAAGAACGTCAGCATCAACGAACCGCAGTTTCAGGGCCATTTTCCGGGCCGCCCCGTCATGCCGGGCGTGCTTCTGATCGAGGGAATGGCGCAGACCGCGGGCGCCCTTTGCATCCGGGCGCATTCCGCCGAACGGGCGGTTCCGCTCGTCTATTTCATGAGCATCGACAAGGCGAAGTTTCGCAAGCCAGTGCTGCCTGGCGACCGGGTCGAATTCCATATGACGCGAACCAATCGCCGCCGCAATATGTGGTGGTTCTCCGGCAGGGCCCTTGTCGATGGCGCGCTCGTCTGCGAAGCCGACATCGGCGCCATGGTCGTCGAAGAGGCTCCGGCGTGATGCGGGGGCGGCGAAAAAAAGAGGCGGCTCCTCGGAGCCGCCTGAGAGAAGGAAGGATTGCCAGTTAAATGATTAGGGCGCAAAGGCCGCCCAACCACAATCCACTATTATACTAGAAAAATAGACTTATCAAGAGGTCCGCTTGGCGCGCAGACCGGATTCGAGGGGCGAGAAGACATGGTCAAGGCTGTTCGCGTTCACGAGACAGGCGGCCCGGAGGCGATGCGGATAGAGGAGGTCGAACTGCCGCCGCCGGGGCGCGGCGAGGTCGTCGTCCGCAATCACGCGATCGGCGTCAATTTCATCGATGTCTATTTTCGCAAGGGCCTCTACCCAGCGCCGCCGCCGTTCACGCCCGGCAATGAAGGCGCGGGCGAGGTGATCGAGGTCGGCAAGGGCGTCAAGGACTTCGAGGTTGGTGACCGGGTGGCCTACCTCGCGAGCCTTGGCGCCTACGCGCAGGAGAGGGTGGTCGCCGAGGACCGGCTGATCAAGCTGCCCAAGCGCTTTCCCTACGACGTCGCGGCGGCCATGCTGCTTAAGGGCCTCACCGCGCAATATCTGCTGCGCCAGACCCACAAGGTGAAGGCGGCCGATGTGATCCTCGTCCACGCCGCTGCGGGCGGCGTCGGGCTGATCCTCTGCCAATGGGCGAAGGCGCTCGGCGCCCATGTGATCGGGACTGTGGGCTCGCCGGAGAAGGCGAAGGTCGCCAAAAAGGCCGGCGCCAAACATGTGATTCTCTATCGCGAGGAGGATTTCGCCGCCCGCGTCAAGGAGATCACCAAGGGCGAACTCTGCGACGTCGTCTATGACGGCGTCGGCAAGGCGACCTTTCCGGCCTCGCTCGATTGCCTGAAGCCGCTTGGCCTCTTCGTCAGTTTCGGTTCGGCTTCCGGCCCGATCGAGGCGTTCGACATCGGGCTCCTGTCAGCAAAGGGCTCGCTGTTCGCGACGCGTCCGTCACTGAACACCTATGCCGCCAAGCACAAGGATTTCGCCAAAATGGCGCGCGACCTGCTGCGCGTCGTGTCAAGCGGCGAGGTCACGATTCCGCTGCATGGGACCTATCCGCTGGAGGACGTCGTCAGCGTCCATCGCGCCCTCGAAGACCGCGAGACGACCGGTTCGATGGTGCTCATTCCGTGATGCCTGTTTCACGTGAAACAGGATTTTGACCGATTCGGGCCTCGAACCGGACGCCTTAAGTCCTAGATCTTACTCGCGCGGGGGCAAGAGCGGTCCGATCGCTTTCTCTTCGAGCCGCGCACGGGTTCCTATCGCCGCGAAAATGCGCCAGAATCGCCGCGGGAATCAATCATGGAATGGCGTGACGAAGGCCTCATCATCGGGGTCAGGAAATATGGCGAGACAAGCGTCATTGTCGAGGCGATGACGCGCGCGCACGGCCGTCATCTCGGCCTCGTCAAGGGCGGCCGCTCGCGCCGGATGCAGCCTTTCCTGCAGGCCGGCAATAGCGCGGAACTCGTCTGGCGCGCCCGGCTCAACGAGCATCTTGGCGCATTCGCAATCGAGCCGACGCGGCTTCGCACCGCGCGCCTGATGGCGAGCACGGAGGCGTTGCACGCCATCGGCCTCATCAGCGCGCTGCTGCGGGTGATCGCCGAGCGCGACCCGCATCCCGAGCTTTACGAGGCGGCGAATCTCATCGCCGACCACATCGAGGATGAGCGGCTGCCGGCGCTGATGGTTAAGCTCGAGGTCGAAATTCTAAGCGAGGCGGGGTTCGGGCTCGATCTCTCGCGCTGCTCCGCGACCGGCGACACGCGTGATCTTACCTATGTGTCGCCGAAATCGGGCCGGGCCGTCTCGTCAGCGGCCGGCGCGCCCTATAGGGGCCGGCTGCTGCCGCTGCCGGCGTTCCTGCGTCACGAGGAATTGCGCGGGGAAGCCTTGAACGAGGAGCTGGAACAGAAAAACCCGCCCCCTTGCGATATAAGGGACGGGTTCAGGCTGACGGAATTTTTTCTCAATCGCGATGTGTTCGCCCCGCGCGGGCAGAAGCTGCCGGAGGCGCGGAGCGCCTATCTCGCAGAACTCGCCAAGCGCGCCGGCTGGGCTACTTGATCTTGGTTTCCTTGAACTCGACGTGCTTGCGCACGACGGGATCATATTTCTTGAACGACAGCTTCTCGGTCTTGGTCCGCGCGTTCTTCTTGGTGACGTAGAAATAGCCCGTGTCCGCCGTGGACAGAAGCTTGATCTTGAGCATAGCGGCCTTGGCCATTCCAGCAGTCCTTTAACGCGGCGAACGCCCAACGCCCGGGCCGACGAGCCCGGGGGGCGAAGATGTTTGGAAGCCGGGACCATACGGATCGCGGCCCCGTTGTCAAGAAGCGGCGGAACACGCTCGAAGCTGCTAAGCTGTCCCGGCGAATCGCATGCCGCGCGGCCGTCCCGCCGCCCCGAAGATGAGCCGCCTTGGAACACGCCGCCGACTTTGCCGAGCTAGAAGCCGCCGCCGCCCATTGGATCCGCCTTGTCGGCGCTGCGATCGACGTCTTCGGCGTGATCGTCATCGTCCTCGGCATCTTGTGGGCGACTATCGGCCTCCTCGGCGGGTCGCAGGGCGACCGCTACCAAACTTATCGGAGCCGCATCGGTCGCACATTGCTGCTCGGCCTCGAGATCCTCGTCGCCGCCGACATTGTCAAGACCGTCGCGCTGGAGCCGACCTTCTCGAGCCTTGGAGTCCTCGCTGGCCTTGTCCTCGCGCACCTTCCTCAGCTGGACCTTGATGCTGGAGATCGAAGGCCGGTGGCCGTGGCGCGCCGCGGCGGTGCCGGACGTCGAGACGCCTTCCCCTCAGGCATGAGGCGCGCGACGGGATCATCGCGCCGGGCGGCGCCCAAGCCTTGCCGCGACCACGCCAAAATAGAGCGCGAGCAGCACGGCGATGGTGAAGAAGAAGCCGCGCGGCCCGAAGGCGTCCATGCCAAGGCCCATGATCGGCGGCCCGGAGAGCATCCCGATCGAATAGAGCATGACGAAAGCGGCGTTGGCGCCGGCGAGATCCGCACCGGCGTAGCGTGAGCCGAGACAGCCGAGCGCGACGGCGTAGAGGCTGCCGACGATGCCGCCCCAGACCAGCAGCAGGGCGCCGAAGGCGACCCCGCCGCCCGCCACGGAAAATCCCAGCGCCAGCGCGCCGAGAATGCTGATGAGCGCGATCAGCATCAGCAATTTGCCGCGGTCCATATGATCCGCGACATAGCCGACCGGAAACTGGAACGCGACATTGCCGAGCGCGAACACGGTGACGAAGGAGGCGCCCATCTCGGCGGTGAGCCCGGAGCGAAGGGGGTAGACGGGCAGCAAACC
>DAITNE010000160.1:243-5199 GCA_036834765.1 Methylocella sp. | reverse complement strand
ACCCCCGACCCCCTCATTACGAATGAGGTGCTCTACCAGCTGAGCTATTGCGGCGCAGTCCGGCGGCGATCGATCCGGCCGGAGCTGATTTGCTTCTTATCGGCAACCGCCGCGCTTCGCAACCGGGCTCCCGTTGCGCTGCCGCGTGCCTGAAACAAGCGGTTTCATTTACGCCCGAGAATGTAGTCAATCCCCCAGGCCTTTGGCTTGATCGCCGCCGCATCCGGCCCGGCCGCGCCCGCGTCCTCGGCATCCGCGCCCGACGCGGCCGATGCCCGGAGTTCGGAAGGCGCGGGCGCCGCTCCCAAGGCTGCATCCGCGGAGGATTGGGCTTCCGGCGCTGAGGACGCGGGTGCGGTTTGCGCCTCTTCGATCAGCAACGGCGGCGCAGGCGGAAGGACCTGCGCGAAGACCGCGTCTTCCGCCTCATCGCCAGAACTCAGGCGCTCGATCGGCTTTTGCCACACGAATGCGTCGAGCCTGCCGGTGACGGGCGAGATCGGACGCCAGCGGTCGGAGGCGACGCCATCCGCCACCCATGTCGGGTCGCGCGGCGCGTGCGAGGCCCTGGTCAGCCATTCCCGAATGTAACCGCCGGCGCCATGCTGCTTCTCTTCAAGCTCCGCCATCAGCCGGCAGATGCGCGCGGTCGGCCGCTCCGGCCCGTCGATCAGCGGCTGCACGGCCTCCCGCGCGGCCTTGAAGTCGCCGGCCGCGATCGCCGCCTGCGCCACCGCGATCTTGCTCTCCGCTTCGCGCGGCGCGAGCCGGGCGAGGCCCAGCGCCCGGCCGAGGCGCGCGGCGCTCGATTCGCCGGGATAAAGGCCAAGATAAATCTTCGCGAGATCCGGATGAGGCGACTCAGGCCATGCGGCTTCGATCAATTTCGCCGCCTTGCGCGCGTCGCCCGCCTCGGCGAGGAGGCGGGCGCCGAGGGCGACCGCGGGCGCCAGGGCCGGCGCGCGCTTCAGCGCGGCGCGGGCGAGCGCAAGCGCCCCGGCCGGGTCCGTCTCCGCCCTGTCGAGCGCAAGCGCCGTCTCCAGCACGGCTCGCTGGCGCTCGCGCGCCGTCTTGTCGAGGAACTTCGCGCCCGCTGCGCTATCGAGCAGAGCCAGCGCGCCCTTCCAGTCGCCGCTCGCGACCTTATGGTCGAAATCCGCCTTCGCCGCCCATGGCAGAGGCGCGATCTCGCGCGCCTTCGCCGCATATTCCTGCGCCCTCTCCGCGTCGCCCTGGCGCTGCGCCTCGACATGAAGGCCGCGCAGGCCAAGCAGGCGCGTATCGTTGCGCTTGGCCATTTCCTGAAACGCCGCCTCGGCCCGCCCTGTCTCGCCGGAAAGCTGGGCGGCCTGCGCCTTGAGGAGCAGCGCAAGAGGCTCGTTGCGGAGCAGTCTTTGCGCCTCGACAGCGGATTTGCGGGCTAGCTGCGCGTCGCCGGCGCCAACCGCGATCATCCCGCGCGAAAGGGCAGCGTAACCTTTTTCATGCCGCTGGCCGCGCGTCGCGATCGCCATCAAGGACGGTATCTTGAAAACGAAGCGGATCAGGCTCCACAAGGCGAGGAGCGCCGCCGCCGCCACGATCACCGCGCCGATCGCGACCAGCACGGAGGTCTCGATGCGATAGCCCTGCCAGTTGAGCACGAGTTCGCCTGGCCTGTCGACCAGCCAGGTCTCGGCGAAAGCCAAAGCGATCAGAATGCCGAAGAACAGGAGGACGCGGATCATGTGTTTCCTGTCAAAAAAAGGTCGTTTCGGTGAGGTCGCATCGGAAAAGTTCGTTTCGATTTTCGGCGTGTCCGCGGCGCATGACGATTCAAAATTCGCATCCTCATGCTCTTTGCTCTCTTAAGCTTTACCGCATGACCTAATCCAAAAAGTCCGCAACATTTTGGGAGCATACTTTGAAGCGTGACGATTCAAAATTCACCTTGACCACGCTTTTTGTCTCTTTGATTTACGGCATGACCCTGGTCAAAAAGTCCGAGCTTCTTTTTTAAGGTCGCGTGTTAGGATTTCACTTTGCCCAGCGCCGTGACTGCATCGGCTTCGATCGCGGCCGCCGCGGTCAGGGCGTCGAGCCGCGCTTTCGCAGCGGCTCCCCAGTTCGCCGATTTCGCCCTCGCGGCGTCCGGCAACTGCGACCAGACGGCGCAGGCCTTGGCGACGTCGAGGCGCGCAAGCGCACCCTCGATCGCGGCGATCCGGCCGGGAAGATCCAAATCATGCGGGTCCCCGGCGCGGCGGATGCGAACGAGGTTCGAGGCATCGCGCGCGAGGCGCTCCAGGAGGCCGGTATCCGGGGCTGCGGCCTCAGGCGTCTCGAGCGATGGCGCGAGCGCGGCGAACTGGTCGGCGAGGTCACCGACGCTGGCGACGCCCGTGTTCGCCGCCGCGCGCAAGGGCGCGAGCTTCGCCGCATCGACGCCAAGATTCTCCAACGCGTCGACTTCATTGGAAAAAGGTTCGCCGCGGCTGACGAGTTGCACCAGACTGGCCGCGACGACGCCTTTCGAGTGGGCGGCGGACAGCGTTTGGGCGCGCTGGTCGGCAAGCGCGCGCTCCTGCTCGGCTTTGGCGTCCACTTTCGGCGCCGCGATAGACGTCTCTATCTCGCCGACCTTTTGCTGGACCGCGTCGAGCGATGCGAGTTTCTTTTCCAGTGCGTCGATCTTTTCCTCGATCGGTCCGAGATCCGCGGTTCCAGCCTGGCTGTCCGCGCCGGTCGCGACCGGGCGCACCGCGACGGCCGCGCGGAGATCGCTCAAGGCCGCGTCGGTGGAGGCGGCGGCCTTCGCGGCGCCGCTTTGGACCGCGGCGACCCGGCTCTCCAGCGCCGCAAGTGCGGCGGCGGAGGCCTCGCTCTTGCGCGCGAGCTCATCGTCGCGAGCATTGAGTTCCGCGATGCGGTCGACAGGATCTGGACCTTGCAACGCATCGATGTAGCGCAGCGCAAAAGCCCCGCCAAACCCGCCGATGGCTCCGACAATCAAGGCGGCGGCCAGACCAAGCGCTCGGGACGGCCTTTCGACTCTCTCTGTCTTCTGGGGGTCGGGCGAAGCCGCGCCGGCGAAGGCCGCCGCCGCTTCATCCTGGTCTTGCGCGGCGGACCGGGAGGAGCCGTCGATCTTTTCCTCGGCCCCGGACTCCGCCGCCGTTTCGCCGGCAGGCGACGTTCCAAAAGGGTCGTCTTTATCGTCAGCCATGGTCGCTCCCAAAGTCCCGCTCCTTGTAAAGCAACAAAGTCCCGCTCGCAACGCTGAAGCGGCCTCGTCGCGCCCCGCCCCCGCGTCGGCGCGTCCCCTGTCTCGAGCCCGCGAGGCAGGATTCTCAAAGCGACGTCGGCATCGACATCTCGCCACGCATGACAGGATGGCGAAGGCCTGGATGAGGAAGCATATCGGCGCCGAATCACTTGCTTCGCGCCGATATGGCCGGCTGACGGACAGCGGTCCGCGCGCGGCCAGTTGCAAATTTTGCGTGAACTAGAAATTGACAACTTGACAGGGTGCCAGAGCTTCTATCGGTTCACAAGACGCCGCCATCGGTTTTGGATATGTTTCATGATCTGAAATATGAATAGCTTGCTGCTTGACTATATCCAATTTTCTTGACGGATGGCCGTCTCTTCGCTTCGCGCCGATTATCTCGAAGCGTTGATCGGGCGCGCCGGGGCGAAGAAGCAGCTTCAATGCTTCGACGAAGCCCTGGCCGGCCTCAATGCCGCGCTTGCGCTGGAGCCGCAGTCCGACCACGCGCGGAACAACAAGGCGGTCCTCCTGCTCCAGCGCGGCGATTTCGAAGCGGGCTGGGACCTTTACGAATCGCGCTGGATCCTCAGCCGGACAGCTAAGCGCGCCCTGAAACTCCCCGTGCCGGAATGGGAGGGGCAGGCGCTCAAGGGCAAAAGCATCCTCGTTTTGGACGAGCAGGGTTTTGGCGACGCCATTCAATTCGTTCGCTTCTGTCTCGAACTCACCGGCCTCGGCGCGGATGTCACTTTTTTCTGCCGCAAACGCCTGCATCGGCTTTTCAACGGGCTGACGCGGCCGCTGCGCCTCGTCGACGACATCGCGCCCGGCGAGCATTTCGACTATCAGATTGCGCTTTGCAGCCTGCCGCGCGCACTGCGCACGCGCGCCGATACGATCCCCGCGAAGACGCCCTATCTTAGCGCCGAGCCGCCTCTCGTCGCGAAATGGGCGGCGCGGCTCGGACCGCAAGGCTTCAAGGTCGGCGTTTGCTGGCGGGGCAGCGCCAATCCGAAGGCCGACCCCGGCCGCGCGCTGCCCCGCGCGGCATTCGAGGCGCTGGCCTCGGATGGCGTGCGGCTCGTCAGCCTGCAAAAACCTGACGATTTACCGCCCGGCGATCGCGCCGGCGCCGCCTGGCTCGAGCACATGGGCCCCGATTTCGACGCCTGCGCCGATAGTTTCGTCGATACGGCGGCGCTGATGCAGAGCCTTGACCTGATCGTCACCTGCGATACCTCGATCGCCCACCTCGCCGGGGCGCTGGGGCGACCTGTTTTCGTACTGCTGCAACAGGTTCCGGACTGGCGCTGGCTGCTCGATCGCGCAGATTGTCCGTGGTATCCCTCGATGCGCCTGATCCGGCAGAGCCAGCGCGGCGACTGGAGCGAACCCATGTCGCGGGCCGCCGAGGCGATTCAAAACCTCAGCCGCGAAAACCTCAGCCGCGCTTGGTCGCCGCCAGAATGTAATTGACGCTCATATCATGGGCGAGGCGCCATTTGCCGCCCAGCGGATCGAAGACGACGCCGGTCTCGCCGAAAACCCGCAATCCCGCCCCTGCGAGCGCGGTCTTAAGTTCGCGCGGCGTCATGAACTGGCGCCAGTCATGCGTCCCGGGCGCCGTCCAGCCCAGCACATATTCGGCGCCGACGATCGCCAGCGCGAAGCTTTTCAGCGTCCGGTTCAGCGTCGAGGCGAAGAGG
>DAITNE010000160.1:0-233 GCA_036834765.1 Methylocella sp. | reverse complement strand
CGCGCCATCGCTCCGGCGAGGCGCAGAAAGCCCGCGGGGTCGCGCACGTGCTCGACCACTTCCATCGCCAGCACGATGTCGAACCGAGCGCCTTCGGCTTCGAGCGCCTCCACCGTCTGGCAGCGATAGTCGATGGCGAGGCCGGACAGCGCGGCATGGTCCTTGGCCACAAGGATGTTGCGCGGCGCGGGGTCGATCGCCGTGACGTTGGCGCCAAGACGCGCCAGCGGCTC
>DAITNE010000159.1:0-5204 GCA_036834765.1 Methylocella sp. | reverse complement strand
ACGCTCAGCGGCATGACGGTGGATGAGTTTCAGGCTCAGGTCAGCGCGTGGATCGCGACCGCGAAGCATCCGCGCTGGGACAGGCTCTACACGGAGCTGACCTACCAGCCCATGCTCGAAGTCATGCGATATCTGCGCGCCAATGGATATAAGACCTATATCGTCACCGGCGGCGGCCAGGATTTCGTGCGCGTTTATTCCGAGCGGGTTTACGGCATTCCGCCCGAGCAGGTCGTCGGCTCCGCGGGCGGCGTGACATATGGCTATGACAAGGATGGCAGGCCGATTCTCACCAAGGAGCCGAAGCTGCTGCTGAACGACAATAACGCCGGCAAGCCCGAGGGCATTCACCTCGAGATCGGAAGGCGGCCGGTGATCGCCTTCGGCAACTCGACCGGCGACCGGCAGATGCTGGAATATACGAAGGCCGGCGACGGCGCCCGGGCGGCGCTCCTCGTGCTGCACGACGACGCGGAGCGTGAATACGCCTACGGGCCGGCGCTCGGACTGCCGGACACGAAGGTCGGCGCCTTCACGCAGGATCTCTACGACGAAGCAAAGAAAGACGGCTGGTTCGTCATCAGCATGAAGCGCGACTGGAAAAAGATTTTTAGCTTTGAATAGCCTGCGGATTTAGGCGAGGCCGATGATGGCGACATAGAGCGCGGCGAGAACGCCGTCCGTGATGGCGATGGCGGCCAACGGCGCCGTGCGCTTTGCGGGGCCGAAAAAGATCAGCAGGACGCCGACGAATTTCTCGACGATCGCCGCCGCCAAAATGGCGGGGCGCGCGGCGGGAGCGTGCGCGCTGTAGACGATGAGGGCGCCGACCGCTGCGAGCAGAACGCCCCAGTGGCGCACGAAAAACAGCGTCGCGCCATCCGCCGCATCGACCTTGAACACGAGCCGCAGAAACGTGCGGGGCGCGAGGAACGTGACGAGGCCCACGAGGGCGGTGGCCGCCCCGGAGGCGACGAGCAGCAATGCGACGGGCAAGGCCGGGATCTCCCTTTGGCTATTGCGCCAGCTCTTTCAGGCCGCGCTTGATCAGCGCGGGCGCCGGCGCGTCCTCGCCGAGCGCGCGGATCGACGCGGCGACCGCGACCGCCGCCTGCGAGCGGCCATAACCGAGATTGACGAGAGCGGAGATCGCATCGACCACGGCGGGGTTGGCGCCCGCCGCCATGACGCCGGCCGCCTCGCTGGTTGCGAAGCCGGAGTCGACCGCGCCGAAGACGGGTGCCTTGTCCTTCAATTCCGCCGTGATGCGGGCGGCCAGCCTTGGGCCGACGCCGGGCGCGCGCGCGAAGGCGGCCTTGTCCTGGCAGGCGATGGCGGTCGCAAGCTCGGCTGGTCCGAGAATGCTCTGCACGGCGAGCGCCACCTTGGCGCCGACGCCCTGCACCGATTGCAAAAGGCGGAACCAGTCGCGTTCGACGCCCGAGGAAAAGCCGAACAGCTTTATCGAATCCTCACGCACCTGCGTCTCGATGGCCAGCGCGGCCGCCTCCCCTTTCGGCGGCAGGCCCTGCAGCGTCCGCGCGGAGCAATGCACGATATAGCCGACGCCATGGACATCGAGGATGACGAAATCCTCGCCGTGGGAATCGATGACGCCCTTTAGCCTGCCGATCATCGCGTGGAGGTCCGCACGGTCATCAGGGATTTCGCCATGGCGCGGCTGGCCCGCAGCTGCGCGTGGGTGATCGCGACGGCGAGCGCGTCGGCGGCGTCGGGGCTTTCGGGCTCGGCTTTGGGCAGGAGAAATCTCACCATAAGGGCGACCTGCGCCTTTTCGGCGTGGCCATTGCCGACCACGGTCTTCTTGATGAGATTGGCGGAATATTCGGCGACCGGCAGGCCGGCGAGCGCCGGCGCGACGAGGGCGATGCCGCGCGCCTGACCGAGCTTCAAGGCCGACTGCGGATCGCAGTTGACGAAGGTCTCCTCCACGGCGGCCTCGATCGGCGCCAGGTCCGAAATGACCCCGAGCAGGCCCTCGTGCAGTTGGCGCAGCCGTTCGGCGAGGCTGAGACTCACGCGGGAGTGCACGCTGCCGCAGGCGACGAAGGCGAGCCGCGAGCCCAGAACCTCGATGACGCCCCAACCCATGTTGCGCAGCCCAGGGTCGATGCCGATGATGCGAATCGCCGCCAAATCCATGTGGCGAGTCTACAGCAGGGCCGCGCCAAAATCCTTGCGATTTTTGCGCCGGGCGCCGGAGGGTCGCGCCCGGCGCTCACTCCATCAGCATTCGCTTTAGAAGCTCGATCTCTTCGGACAATGTCGTGTCCTTGGCCGCCAACCCGTCGATCTTGCGCACCGCGTGCAGCACGGTCGTGTGGTCGCGCCCGCCAAAGCGGCGGCCGATCTCGGGCAGCGAGCGCAACGTCAGGGCTTTCGACAGATACATGGCGATCTGGCGCGGGCGAACGACATTGGCGGTGCGGCGCGAGGAGAGGATGTCGGCGCGGCTGACATTGAAATGGGTCGCGACCAGTTTCTGGATATCCTCGATCTTGACCCGCTTCGGCTCGTGCATGCGGACAAGATCTCTGATCGCGAGCTCGGCCGTCTCAATGCCGAGCGGCGCGCCATTCAGCGAGGCGTGCGCAAGCAGGCGGTTGACGGCGCCGTCAAGATCCCTGCCGTTGGTCTGGACGGCGGCGGCCACATAGGCCGTGACGGCGGGGGGAACGTCGAAATTGGGATGGGCGAGCTTCGCGGCGGCGATGCGCGCCTCAAGAATTTTTACGCGAAGCGCCTCGTCGAGGCCGCCGATCTCGACGCAAAGGCCGCCGGCGAGGCGCGATCGCACGCGCTCGTCGAGGCTGTCGAGGTCGGACGGCGGACGATCGGCCGCGATGACGATCTGTCGATGGCCGTCGATCAGGGCGTTCAGCGTATGGCAGAACTCCTGCTGGATCGACTTGCCTTGCAGGAACTGAATGTCGTCGATGATGAGAACATCGATGCCGCGCAGCTTTTCCTTGAAGGCGATCGCGGTCTGCGCCTTGAGCGCGGAGACGAAGCCATACATGAAGCGCTCGGCGGTGAGATAGATGACGCGGCGCTTCGTCGTCGTGGCGGCGTGGGCGACGGCCTGGAGCAAATGGGTCTTGCCGAGCCCCACGGAGGCATGCAGGTAGAGCGGATTGAACAGCGGCGGCTCCTCCGGCGATGCGGCGGCGACGCGCTGCGCGGCGGCGAAGGCGAGCTGGTTCGATCGCCCGACCGAGAAATTCAGGAAATTCAGCCGCCCATCCAAAGGCGACCCCGCGATGATGTCGGTCTCGCCGACCTCGGCAGGTTTCGCGGGCGCCGATTCGCGCGGCCGTTGCGCGCCAAAGAATTTGGCGCTCAAGTCAGCCGCGGCGGCGCGAGACGCATCGCGCTCGCTGACGTCGACGGCGATCTCGCCGACGCCATCGCTATGACCGATGACAAGGCTTGAAGCCGGGCGGTTCGACGAACGAACGGAGACCGACAGGCGCTTGACGGCGGGAAACTCCATCGCCAGCGCCGCCAGAAGCTTTTCGGCGTAATGCGACTGGATCCAGCTCTTCAGGAACTTCGTCGGCACCGACAGGCTCGCCGTCCCGTCTACGAGGCTCTCCAGCTCCAAGCGGCCGAACCAGGACGAGAACACGTCCTCGCCGACATCGGCGCGCAGGCACCGACATATCCGCATCCAGGCTTCGGATTCGCCCCGTTCATGAGGTTTGTTGATTTGAGTGCGCAAGTTGAGCATCGCCCTGCTTTTCGAAAAATCGAGACAAAGAGACTGACCCGCGAAACCGCGGCGCCATCCAAGGTCGAGAGTAATGTTGAGGAAAAGGCGGAGGTTACTTGCGCCGCCGAAGGCGGCCCTGACGCCGGACCGCCACCCGAGAGGCGCTTTCGGCGAGCATAGGATGATCCAGCTGTGAATGGCGCGCGCGCCGAAGCTGATCGTGGATAAATTGATTTGCGATCACGGATCCCCCCTACCGCGCACCATCAACCGCGGACTTACGTCTTAAAAGGCGAAGTCTAGCTCTCCGTCAACTCAAAAAGAAACCCCATCTTGAAAGCATCGGATCGCCAATTCACGCAGTCAAAAAAGCGCGCTTGCGTGATAAAACTCAACGTCACGACGTCAGGACAAATTTTGTACGCCCTTGCGCCCCGACAATACACGGAAATTCAGGAAACAAACCGGAGATTGCAGTCCGACTACGCTTTCAGCACTTTCGCTTCGCCGTCCGACCGGAATTAGACTTTAGCATAGGCGACTGCCGCCGCAAGCCGTTCGCTGCTAAAAATTCGACTCCGGCAGCCACAGCCGCGCCATGCTCCTCCGGCGCCGGCCCGCCGCCACAACTAAACGTCTGATTCTGCGCGACCCAAATGCGCGAGGCAAAGATGTCGCGCCTATCAGAAAAAAGTCAAAAAACTGTCTTGAAAGACGGGGAAAATGTGCTGGTTTCGACCGAACCGGGCGCAAACCCCACGCTTTGTCCACAAGCCGTTGGAATGCATGGAAAATAGATGTGCGGGAAAATCAATCGTGCATTCGGCTGGTCACAAAAGCGCCACGCGATTGTCGAATTGGGGACAAAATAGGCGTAAAATAAAAAGCCCGGCTGACGCCAGGCTTATAATTGAAATGGAATAACTTTCCGCAACCGGAAGTCTATTTTCCTAAAGAATTCACGCGTGCGCTGAGGCGCGAAACCTTTCGCGATGCGGTATTTTTATGCACGATGCCTTTTTGCGCCGCACGCATCACCAACGGTTCGGCGACCCGCAAAGCGTTCGCCGCCGCCTGCTGATCGCCCGAGGCGATCGCCTCTTCGACCTTGCGGACATAGGTCCGCATCTGGCTGCGGCGCGACTTGTTGACAGCCGTGCGACGCTCGATCTTACGAACGGCCTTCTTGGCCGAGGGAGTATTCGCCATATTTAACAGGGTCCCGATTCAAAAAGGGTCCCGGAATGCCCTCGAAGGCATTGCGCGTCCGCGCGCGACCGGGAGGCGAGGTTTAATCATGAACGCCCCGGCGCGTCAACGCCGCGGCTCTAGATCACGATGATTTTGGATTCAAAAAACCAATCCAAAATCATGAACGCGATCGATTCCAGGAGTTTAGAGCGCGATGCGAGCGGAAGACCGTGTTCCGCTTTTCCTCGTCGCGCTTTAGAACAGACGCGCCGCGCGATCG
>DAITNE010000158.1:0-5217 GCA_036834765.1 Methylocella sp. | reverse complement strand
TCACCCTGCCTGAACTCCCCTACGCCTATGAGGCGCTCCAGCCCTATATGTCGAAAGAGACGCTGGAGTACCATCACGACAAGCACCACGCCGCCTACGTGACCAACGCCAATAATCTCATCAAGGGCAGCGGCCTCGAAGGCAAATCCCTTGAAGAGGTCGTCAAGGACTCGTTCGGCAAGAATGCTCCTTTGTTCAACAATGCCGCGCAGCACTATAACCATTTGCATTTCTGGAAATGGCTGAAGCCGAATGGCGGAGGCGCGATTCCGGGAACAGTCGAGAAAGCCATCGTCGAGGGACTGGGCTCCGTCGAAAAAGCCAAGGCGGACTTCATTCAGGCCGGCGTGTCGCAGTTCGGCTCGGGCTGGGCCTGGCTCGCCGTCAAGGACGGCAAAGTCATCGTCAGCAAGACCGCCAACGGCGAGAATCCCCTCGTTCACGGGGCCATTCCGATTCTCGGCGTCGATGTCTGGGAGCATTCCTATTATATCGACTACCGCAATCGCCGACCGGATTATCTCAAGGCCTTCGTCGACAATCTCATCAACTGGGATTACGTCGAGAAGCTCTATTTGAAGGCGATAGCCTGATTAACCGGCGAACCGGCGACCCCGAAAAACCTGCGACGAACTGACCCGGCGGTTTTAGCCGTCGGTCGGGCAGTCACGCCGTGACCGCTGGCTCGGCGGCTTGCGAACGACGCCCCCGCGCGCGCCGGGGCTCGCCAGCGGCGGCCGAGATCTGCTCGACCACCTGCACGGAACTCGCCTGCGGTCCCATCACGCCCTCGGTGGTCGCGCGCGTGATCTGAACCAACGCGCCGATCCGAAGGGCATCGAAACTGCCCCGCACGACGCAATTGCGCGTGAAATAAAGATCGGCTCCGCCCTTCACCTCCACAAAGCCGTGGTTCTGGTCAGCAAACAAGCGCACGACGACGCCGGATTCGAGGGCGTTCTCATGCCGCTTCACATTCCCTTTCTTGATCTCCGCGACCTGTTCCAGCCGGCGCTGTATCGCGTCGAAAACCCGATTAACGAGACCGCCCTGCTCGCCTTTCCGCTTCGCATCCGATTTGGCGACGATCAATGGCCGGCCCGGCACCTCTACTTCGACCGTGAGGGCGAGCGGCATGATCGCTTGCTGCGGTCCGCGATGCGACACGCCGGCGACCACTCTGCACCCGATGATGTGGTCGTAGACGTGCTCCAGCCGTTGCACCCGCTCCTCGATGAGCTTTGCAAGGGAAGCCGAGTGCTGGATGTCGCGAAATACGATCTGCAGCGGACGATCCATGCGATGTCTCCTCTGGAATGACGGGCCGGTCCGGACAGACGGCCCGAGGGGCTCGGCGGAAGACGGCAAGACCGCACACCGGACCATCTAAACAAACCGCCCGGAAAGATTAAGGTTCCGTGCCCCAAAAATGCAAATCGGCGCAAAAAAGCGCTTCAGCTCCAGTTTCGCTGCTTGCGGAACGCAGCGCGAACAGATATGCTCTGTTCACCCTTTGTGCGTAGGCAGTTTGCTTCGCAACCCTCGAACGCCGCGGCCTTGCGTGACGCACCGGCCATGAATTCACAGCCTGAACCCGAGCGCGCAATTGGCGAGCCGGGGCGGGACGCGGAACGGATGGAAAGTCGGAGCCGATGTTGACGAAAAAGCAGAGCGAGCTGTTGCGCTTCATTCACGAGCGGCTGAAGGAGACCGGCGTTCCGCCATCCTTCGACGAGATGAAGGATGCTCTCGATTTGCGCTCGAAATCGGGAATTCATCGCCTGATCATCGCGCTTGAGGAGCGCGGCTTCATTCGCCGCCTGCCCAACCGCGCCCGCGCGCTCGAGGTGTTGCGCATGCCCGGCTCTTCGACGCCGCCGGAGCCGAGCCGGAGCAAGAGATTCGAGCCGAGCGTGATCGAGGGCACATTGGGGCGCGTTCGCTCTTTACCAGCGAGCCGGGAGGAAGAGGAAAGCGCGCGCTCGGTCGTCGCCATTCCGGTGATGGGGCGCATCGCCGCCGGCACGCCGATCACGGCGCTGCAAAACCGCAGCCACACCATCAGCCTGCCGCCCGAGATGTTGCCGCAAGGCGAGCATTACGCGCTGGAGGTGCGCGGCGATTCGATGATCGAGGCGGGCATCTTCGACGCCGATACGGTGGTGATCCGCAGGCAGGACACGGCTGAGACCGGCGATATCGTCGTCGCGCTGATCGACGACGAAGAGGCGACCTTGAAGCGGCTGCGCCGGCGCGGCGCCTCGATTGCGCTGGAAGCCGCGAACCCCGCTTACGAGACGCGCATTTTCGGTCCGGACCGCGTTCGCATTCAGGGCAAGCTCGTGAGCCTTATCCGGCGATATTAGCGCACTTAACGAACGACGGACCTTGTGAAGGCTCGTCTTTTTATCAAGCTCGCTTTTGCTTCAGCGCCGCGTTCACGAGGTCGACATACGCCGAGACGCTACCCGCTGGAATGACTTTGCGTTGTTCCAGCAAGACGACGCAGCGACAGGCGAGATCATAGGAGCCGTAGTAAGCGTGGGCGATGAGGCCGAGGTGTCGAAGCTGATCGTCGGTCAGGTTTGTCGGATCGCGGAAATCCCTGACATAGACGATATCCGCGTCCAGAAGCTGGCGCAGCGTCAGCCATGGATTGTTGTCGATCACCAAGGGCGAAATCATGCCCGTTTTGACCCCCGCAAAGCAATGCGGAATAAACCCAAGCGCGCGCAGACAGACATCAATCTCGCCGAGCGTTGGCTGATTCTCATAGAGAGGGACGAGCGGCGCTTCGGTGTGAAACACGGCGGTGTTCGCCAGTGTTCTTTGGGCGTTCCTGAACACATCGAGTTCGCCGCCCTGAATATCGATCTTCAAAAAGTCGACGCGCCCGAGTTCGACGACATCGTCCAAACGCTTCGTTTCAATCTCGATGGCGGCCATGATCGTGGCGTTTTCTTTGAAGGCTGAGAAAATATCGAGCGAGAGCTCGCTTGGGACAAGCGTGCTGGTCCAGCCGGAGTGACGGCATAAGTTCAGCGTCTTTCTGGAGCCGTCGCCGATTGCGTGAGGCAAATATGTTCGTGCGACGACTTCTTGGCGTCCAACGCCGCAAGAGCTTCAAGATTCGGCTCAAACCCTGTGACGAGACAAAGTCCTTCGACAAGCAAGGACTCGTAGGGCGGAGCGCCCTCAATCGGATTGGGGCCTATATCCACAATCCTGGTCTGTTCCTGAAAGCATAGCAGATCGTGCGCTTGCTTGATTATTGATCCCGACATTGGTTGGTCCGGCGTTCTTTTGTTCGACGCATCGCAGGCCGACGCGCCTTACATTTCCACGCCCCATTGTAGCGCCTGTTCCTGTTCCGCAGACATCCCTCTTTCCGGGAGCGCGAGGATTACGCCGCTGTGGCGGCTACTCCAGAGGCAAAGCATCGTCAGCGTCGTCTGTCGCGGGCGATGCCTCCAACGACAGGTCGGGTGCGGCGTTCGGTGCGGAGAGACCGGCGGCAAGCGCCTCGTCGGCCGGCTGGGGCGCGGGGATCGGAGCGGCTGGACCCCATTCTCGTTTGGGCGCACGCGACCACGGCCGATCTTCGCCAGTGGAGCGCGCCGCGCGCTTTTCGACGCCGGACGGAGGGAACGACAGCGTCAGGCGCCCGTTTCCTTCAGTGCGTCGCGGTCGATGACAAGGCGGGCGGCGCAGCCGGTCGGCGCCCGAAGCGGCGTTACAATGATGTCCGCGCGCCCGCGAAAGCCCGCGCGTCAAACACAAGGGAGACCGAGCGGCCGTCGGCTAATTGCCCGACGCAGCCGAACTTGTCGCACGCCTCTTTTTTGATGGCCGCGGCGCCCGGCCGCCCGTCGGCGTCCGCGCGCAGCCACTGCTCCGCAGCGAAGAGGCTCGGACGCGCCGCGAGGATCGCAAGCTTGCCGTCTTCCCCGCGATAGGCCGCCGCCTCGCCGCCCGGCGCGACCGCCATGTCGAACGAAGGGCCGGCCAGCGCGCCGCAGAGGCCGAGCGCGGCCAGAGGCGCCGCCATCATGCGAAAAAGAGCGGTGCGCCAGAGGACCGCGCTGAGCAGCGCCAGCGTCAGGAAAATGATCGACCACAGTGCGAAGGCCGGAAGGTGAAGGGTGGCGCCGGGCAGTTTCCCGACCTCCGCCGCCGCCCACATGACGCCGTCGATGCCAAGGCCGACATAGCGCCAGACCCAGGCGTCGAGGCCGAGCGGATAGAGCAGCGTCCCGATCAGCGCCCCCGGCACCGCGAAAATCTCGATCACCGTCAGCGTCAACGGATTGCCGATCAGCACATAGGGCCTGAGCTCATGGAAATTATAGGCCATGAAAGAGGCTGTCGCCGCGGTGGCGCAAAAGGTGGCGAACAGCAGGCCGCCGGGTCCGCGACTAAGCTGGCGTCGGCATGCTCGCCAGAACAGCCGCAGGCGCTCGCCTTCGACCGCGCGCGCGCGCGGAGCGAGGCCATCAGGCCGCTCGGCGGCGGCGGCGGCCATACGCGCCTCATAGACCGCGACAAGCGCGGCGACCGCGGCGAAGGAGAGTTGAAAGCTCGCGCCCATGATGGCTTCGGGTTCGATCAGGATGACGATCAAGGCGGCGAAAGCGAGGTTTCGCATGGTGAGCGCCCGGCGGTCGAGGAGGACGGCGCCCAGCATGATCAAGGTCATGAACAGGGCGCGCTCGGTGCCGACCCGCGAGCCGGTGGCGATGTCGTAGAAAATCGCCCCCGCCATGGCGAGGACGGCGGACCATTTCTTGATCGGGTAGCGCAGGGCGAGGGTCGGGATCGAAGCCAGGAGGCGGCGAAATCCGACAAAGAAAATCGCCGCGACGAGCGTCATCTGGACGCCGGAAATCGTGATGATGTGAAAGATGCCCGCCTCGCGGATCACGTCCTTCGCGGAGGCCGACAAAAGGTCGCGCTTGCCCGTGACCATGGCGGCGGCGATCGCCCCCGCGTCGCCGCCGACGATGGTGTCGATGCGGCGCGCCAGCGCATTGCGTCCGCGGTCGAGCGCCATCATCGCCTCCAGGCCGAGGCCGGCCGGGACGGGCGCCGGCACGATTTCAATGCGCCCGAGCGCGTTGCCGACCCCACCGATCCGCGCGAACCAAGCGTCCTGCGCGAAATCATAGCCGCCAGGCAGACTGGCGGGCGCCGGCGGCGGCAGGCGCGCCTTCAGTCTGA
>DAITNE010000157.1:0-5220 GCA_036834765.1 Methylocella sp. | reverse complement strand
ACCTCCATCATCGATCAGCTGCGCGACGAGATCGAACTTTTGTGGATGACCGGCGAATTGCGGCTGGAAAAGCCCTCGGTCGAACAGGAAGTCGCCTGGGGGCTGCATTTTTTCCACGAGACATTGTTCGACGGCGTCCCGGAGCTTTTGAAGCGGCTCGACCGCGCTCTGGCCCTGTACTATCCCGGAGAACGCTTCGCCCTCCCGCATTTCTTCCAGTTCGGTTCATGGATCGGCGGCGACCGCGACGGCAACCCCTTCGTCACCAACAAGGTGACGCGGCGCGCCCTCGCCGAGAATGCCGAGGCGAGCCTGCGCTATTACGAACAGCGCCTCTACGCCCTGATGCGCAGCCTGTCGATCGCCGAGCGCGCCCTGCCGCCGCCCGCCGGCTTTCGCGAAGCGCTGAACCGGGCGCTCGCCGAGAGCGGCGATGGCGCCGGCATCGCGCTGCGCAACCCTGGCGAGCCCTATCGTCAATTCCTGTTCTGCGCGCACAGCAAGGTCAAGACAACGCTCGCCCGCTTCGAGGGCATGCAGACCTCTCAACCCTATTACGTCAGCGCCGACGAACTCATCGCCGATCTTGCGGTGACAGAGGAAGCGCTGAGCGAAAGCGGCAGCCCCGGCCTCGCCCAGGATCTCGTGCGTCCGCTGCGCCTCGCCGTCGAGGCCTTCCGGTTCCGCACCGTGCGGCTTGACCTGCGCGAAAACACGACCCGTCTCACCGAAACATTGCGGTCGTTGTGGCGGGCAATGCACACAGAGGCCGACGGAGAGCCGCCGGCGCATGATTCGGAGGAATGGAAAGCGTGGCTCCTCGCCGAGCTTGGTCGCCCACGCAGCGGGCCAGCGGTTCGTCGCACGCTGCCGCCGGAAGCCGAAGAGACGCTCGGCATGTTCAAACTGGCGCGCGACGAGGGCGAAGAATTCGATCGCGAAGCGTTCGGCGCCTTCGTTCTGAGCATGACCCGTTCGGTCGCCGACATCCTCGGCGCCTATCTCCTCGCCAAGGAAGCAGATCTCTACCACGACGCAACCCGCGTCGAGGCCTGCTACCTTCCGATCACGCCGCTTTTCGAGACGATTACGGATTTGCGCGCGGCGCCCGCGATCATGCGCGAATTGCTGGCGCTGCCTCTCGTGCGACGCAGCGCGCGCATGCAGGGCGGCGTCCAGGAAGTCATGATTGGCTATTCCGACTCGAACAAGGACGGCGGCTTCCTCTCTTCGAATTGGGAGCTTTCGAAAGCGCAGGCCAAACTGACCAAAATCGGGGCGGACGCCGGCATCCCCCTCGCCTTTTTTCACGGCCGCGGCGGTTCGGTGAGTCGCGGGGGCTCGCCCACGGCCCAAGCGATCGCGGCGCAACCCGCGGGCTCCATCAGCGGGCGCCTGCGCGTGACCGAACAAGGCGAGGTCGTCTCGTTCAAATACGCCAACAAGGGAACAGCCGCCTTTCAGATGGAGATGCTCGGCGCCAGCGTGTTCGAGCATACGCTGATTTCGGAGCGCGCGGCGCCGGCGCTGCGCGCCGAATTCGAGGAGGCGATGGAGGCGCTGTCGGGCACCTCCCATGCAGCCTACGCGCAGTTCATCGGCCACCCGGACCTGCTCACCTATCTGCAATCGGCGAGCCCGCTCGACGAAATCTCGATGCTGAACATCGGCTCGCGCCCGGCCCGGCGTTTCGGCGCGCGTTCGCTCAGCGATCTGCGCGCCATTCCTTGGGTGTTCTCATGGGCGCAGAACCGCCACGTCATCACCGGCTGGTATGGCGTCGGCAGCGGCGTCGCCAGCTTCATCGACGTGCGCAAGGAGCGCGGCCTTGCGCTGCTGCGCCGCATGTTCGCCGAGTCGCAGCTGTTTCGCATGATCGTCGGCGAGGTTGAAAAGACCCTGTGCCTTGTCGATCTCGGCATTGCGCGCGCGTATGCCGGCCTCGTCTACGACGATGACGTGCGGGAATCCGTCTTCGCCATGATCGAGGCGGAGTTTGCGCTGACGCAAAAGGTGATCCTGCAGATTACCGGGGAGGACGAGATCGCGCAGCGATTCCCGGTTTATCGCTCACGCCTCACGCATCGGCTGCCGACCATCAACAAGGTCAATCGCGAACAGGTCGAACTGTTGCGCGCGTTCCGCGCCAGCCCCAACGAACTCAGCAAGGAGGCCTTCAAGGCCAATTTGCTTCTCTCCATCAACTGCATCTCCAGTGGTCTTGGCGCCACCGGCTGAACAAATCCAAAAGAGGGAACCCAACGCCATGAGCTTCACCATCATCGAACAGGCGACGCCGCGCCTGCATCGCTCCGAACTCGCCGTCCCCGGCTCCAACCCCGGCCTCTTTGAAAAAGCCGCGGCTTCAGCAGCCGACATCGTCTTCCTCGACGTCGAGGACGCCGTCGCTCCTGACGACAAGGAGCAGGCCCGCAAGAACATCATCGCGGGGCTGAACGAGATCAACTGGGGCGCCAAGACCATGATGGTGCGCATCAACGGTCTCGACACCCACTACATGTATCGCGACGTCGTCGACATCGTGGAGGCCTGCCCGCGCCTCGACATGATCCTCATTCCGAAGGTCGGGGTGCCGGCCGACGTCTACGCCATCGACATGCTGGTGACGCAGATCGAAGCCGCCAAGAAGCGCCAAAAGCGCATCGGCTTCGAAGTGCTGATCGAGACCGCGCTCGGCATGGCCAATGTCGAGGCGATCGCGCAGTCGAGCCGGCGGCTCGAGGCGATGTCGTTCGGCGTCGCCGACTATGCCGCCTCGACCCGCGCGCGCACCACCGTCATCGGCGGCGTCAACCCCGATTATGGCGTGCTGACCGACAAGGACGCGAAGGGCGAGCGCCAATATTTCTGGGCCGATCCCTGGCACGCCGCGCAGACCCGCATGATGGTCGCCTGCCGCGCCTATGGCCTGCGGCCGATTGACGGGCCTTTCGGCGATTTCTCCGATCCCGACGCCTTCATCGCGGCGGCCAATCGCGTCGCGGTGCTCGGCTATGAAGGTAAATGGGCGATCCACCCCTCACAGATCGACCTCGCCAACAAGGTGTTCACGCCGTCCGACGCCGAAGTCAACAAGGCGCGCCGGATCGTGGCGGCGATGGCCGACGCGGCGAAGGCCGGAAAGGGCGCCGTTTCGCTCGACGGGCGCCTCATCGACATCGCCAGCATCCGCATGGCCGAGGCGCTTCTGGCCAAGGCTGACTCGATCGGCGTTGCTGCCTGACGGCGACGCCTGGAACCCGCCCGGAGCGCATGCTTCGGGCGGGTCTTCAATTTGCCATTGTCGAGCTGAGCCGATGAAGATTTTCTACGTCACGCTCAACACGGTGGAGGAGGCCCGCCAGATCGCGCGCGTGCTGCTGGAGCGTCGCCTCGCGGTCTGCTGCAACTGGCTCCCGATCACCTGCGCCTACCGCTGGGCCGACGAAATCAAGGAAGAGCCGGAAATCGTCCTGCTCGTCAAGACGCAGGACGGCCGCCGCGCGGCCGTCGAGCAGGCTGTCGCCAAAGTCGTCAGCTACGTCAATTGCATCGCCGAAATCGCCCCCGAATCGGTCAATGCGACTTTTCTCGAATGGCTCGACCGCGACGCGCCCTCGGGTCCCGAAGGCTAGACCATGAACGCCACAGCGGTTGTGTCGGCGCCCGGGCGATCCTTTTCCCACATGACCCCGTCCCAATCGGGAGCGCCTGTAGTCAGGAAATTGATAATCGCGCGGGCGGCGTCGGCGGGACCGGCGCGCCAGCCGGGGTGTCTGTAGTTGACCGTCAGATCGGGGAAGAAGAGAGCCGACATGGGTCCGTTGGTCTGGGCCTGATTCTGCACATAGCGGCGCGCGCCCCGAACGGAAATTCCATGCGCGAGCGCCATGTGGCCGCCGATGCAGCCGACCGAACCGCACTCCGAGGCCGCCCGCATCATGTCGAGCGCGATTGATTCATTGAGGAGATTTGAGGCGAGCGCGATCAGCTCGTCTCTCTCCCACTCTTCGATGCCGAGCGCCCTAGCAGGCAGATAGGGTTCATGGTGCTTCATCGATCCCTCCGCGATTTAGTGACCGGAAACTGTGAAGGTTCTCATGGGCTTCGCCGCGTGACAAGAGGCGCGGCGCCGCTGACGGCGCGTCGCGGAGTTGCGCCTGGAGTGGAGCCCGCCACTCCAATCCAGTATGAAGGATCGGCCCGGACACCATTGGAGAGACCTATGAGATTGCTTTTTCTTTCGTCTGCGCTGTTGTTGCTGGCGAGCGGCCTGGCGCGCGCCGAAGATGCGGCGCCGAGCGTGGCGCTAACGGGGCTCGACGGGCAGCAAGCCTCGATCACCCTTGAGCAGCTGGACGCCCTTCCGCGTGTGACAGTCAGCGTCGAGCAGCATGGCGCCGTCCACGCTTTCGAAGGCGCCCTGCTTGGCGACGTCCTCGCGAAAGTCGGCGTTCCGCGCGGCAAGGCGATTCATGGCGCCGAACTTGCCGACGTCGTCATCGTCGAGGCGAGGGACGGCTACAAAGTAGCGCTCGATCTCGCCGGAACCGATGCGGCCACGCGCGCCGAGCGGGCGATTCTCGCCGATCGCATGGACGGAGCGCCGCTCGATGCGGAGAAAGGCCCGTTCCAGCTTGTCGTCGAAGGCGATTTGCGCCCGGCCCGCGCCGCGCGCACGTCGATCAGAGTGGAGCGCGTGCGTTGAGCGCTGCGCCGATCAGCTTTTCTCGCGTTCGAGCAAGACGCGCTTGCGTTCGACGCCCCAGCGGTAGCCTGACAGCGCGCCATCGCTCCTGACGACCCGGTGGCAGGGGATGGCGAGGGCCACCGGATTGGCGGCGCAGGCGCCCGCCACCGCACGTACGGCCTTCGGCGCGCCGATCGCGCGGGCAATGTCGGCGTAGCTCGCGGTGGCGCCGACCGGAATGGCCTGCAGAGCCCGCCAAACCCGTTGCTGAAACGCCGTGCCGCGCACGTCTAGCGGCAGATCGAGCCCGAGCCCCGGCGCCTCGACGAAGGCCACCACCTTGGCGACAATCGCCTCGAAATCGCTGTCGGCGCCGATCAGCCGGGCGTTCCGGAAGCGGTCCTGAAGCTCGCGCAGCAGGGCGTCCGGATCCTCTCCCATCATGATGGCGCAGACGCCCTTTTCGCTTCTGGCGACAAGGATCGCGCCAAGCGAGCATTCACCGATGGCGAAGCGGATTTCGGCTCCTG
>DAITNE010000156.1:0-5220 GCA_036834765.1 Methylocella sp. | reverse complement strand
CTTTGACGCCTTCAGCGTCAGCGAACCGCAAACCAGCGCGGAGATCGAAAGACTCTGGCGCGAGGCCCGCTATCTCGCCGATCCGCACACGGCCGTCGGCCTCAGTGCGGCGCGGCGCGAGGCCGAGCTGCGCGGGACGCGGACGCCGCTCGTCGTCCTCGGCACCGCGCACGCCGCCAAATTCCCCGACGCGATCGAGGCCGCGACCGGCATCCGCCCGGCCTTGCCGCCGCATCTTGCCGGCCTCCATGAAAAGCCCGAGCATTTCTCGCTGCTCCCCAACGATCAGGGCGAGATCGAGCGCTTCATCTGCGACGCCGTCCTGCGCCAGAAGGTTGCGTCATGACCGCCCGCGTAACTACTTTGCCGTCGGGACTTCGCGTCGTCACCGACGCCATGCCGCATCTTGAGACCGCCGCGCTCGGCGTCTGGATCGGAGCCGGCTCGCGCCACGAGCGCGCGGGCGAGCATGGCCTCTCGCACCTCCTCGAACATATGGCCTTCAAGGGCACGCGGCGGCGCAGCGCGCGCGCCATCGCCGAGGAGATCGAGGCGGCCGGCGGCGACCTCAACGCCGCGACGAGCACGGAGCACACCGCCTACTACGCCCATGTGCTCGCCGAGGACGCGCCGCTCGCCATCGACATCCTCGCCGACATCGTGACCGACAGCATCTTCGACACCGATGAGCTGGAACGTGAAAAGGGCGTGATCCTGCAGGAAATCGGCGCGGTCGAGGACACGCCGGACGATCTCGTCTTCGATCTTTTCAACGCCTCCGCTTTTCCCGACCAGCCGATCGGCCGGCCAATTCTCGGCACGCCGGAACAAATCTCCCGCTTCAGCCGTGATTCAATAGGCATCTATCTTGAAAGCCATTACAGCAGCGGCGCGACCGTCTTCGGGGCAGCCGGCGCGATCGAGCATGAGCGCATCTGCGACGAGGTGGAGCGGCGCTTTTGCGGGCTTCCCATCGGCCGCGCGACCAGCGCCGAGCCGGCGGCGCGCTATCTTGGCGGCGAACTGCGGCTGAAGCGCAGGCTCGAACAAGCCCATATCGTCATCGGCTTCGAGGGGCTCTCTTACGCCGACGATGATTTCTACGCCCTGCAGGTGTTCGCCAACGCGGTCGGCGGCGGCATGTCCTCGCGCCTGTTCCAGGAGGTGCGCGAAACGCGCGGCCTAGCCTACGCCATCCACGCCTTCCATTGGGGCTATTCCGACACCGGGCTGTTCGGCTTCTACGCGGCGACCGGCGCAAAGGACGTCGCCGAACTGGTGCCGGTCGCCCTCGATTGTCTCAGCAAGGCGGCGCAGGGGCTGACCGAAGCGGAGGCGCGGCGCGCCAAGGCGCAGATGAAGGTCTCGCTTCTCGCGGCGCTCGAATCGCCCTCGCCGCGCTGCGAGCAGATCGCGCGGCAGGTCATGGCGTTCGACCGCGTGCTCTCGCGCGAGGAGATCATCGCCATGATCGACGGTCTCGATATCGCGCATATTCGCGCCGCCGGGGCGCGCGCGCTTGGCTCTGCGCCAACGGTCGCCGCCATCGGGCCGGTCGGCAAGGTTTTAGGTCCGGACCGCATCGCGCAACGTCTGCGCGCGTGTTGAGGGAGGCTGCGGGGGTGGCGCTTTTCCGGATCGGCCCGAACAGCGAAAACGTCAATTTCGTTCGCGGCGAGGGCGTCTATCTGCGGCCGCCCGAAATGCGCGACTTCGAGGCCTGGTCGACCCTGCGCGAACGCAGCCGCGCGTTTCTCACGCCCTGGGAGCCGACATGGCCAGGCGACGATCTGACCCGAACCGCGTTCCGACGGCGCGTGCGCCGCCATCAGCAGGAGATCGAAAGCAACGAAGCGTTTCCGTTCCTCATCTTCCGCGACGACGACACGCTGCTCGGCGGCTTGACCCTCGGCCAGATCAAGCGCAGCGTGGTGCAAGCCGCGACGCTCGGCTATTGGATCGGCGCGCCTTACGCGCAAAACGGCTTCATGACCCGCGCCGTGCGCGCCGCGGTTGGATTTTCGTTCGGCGCGCTCCGGCTGCACCGCATCGAGGCCTCCTGCCTGCCCCATAACAAAGCCTCGCTCAAGCTTCTCGAGCGCGTCGGCTTCAGACGCGAAGGCTACGCCCGCGCTTATCTGCGCATCAACGGCGCCTGGGAGGATCACCTTTTGTACGCCCTTCTCGAAACCGATCGAACGACGCCGCCGGCACCGCCCGCAAGGCGCTGAGGCGATGGCCGTCTTGCGGGTTTTTCTCGGCCGCCGGCGGTCTCAAAACCGACTTGAATGATCCGTAACTCTCGTGCTCAGCTGCGAATTCGTCTCTTCCTCGAGGCTCGAACCGTCCGGCCCCGGACGGTCCATTCCACAGGCAAACCAATCTTGTCGGGCACAGCGCATCAACTTCGCCATCGGATCCTGCGCCATCTGATCCTGGTTGTCGCGCTCGCGGCGAGCTTGAGCCCGGCCAAAGCCATTGAATCGGTACGGGTCCCCCTCGACGCGCAGGTGATCGACCTCACCAAGGCGGTCGAAAGCTATAACTCGATGGGGGACAGCCTGCTCGTCTCGACGGCGCCGGGCTCGGACGGCATCGTCCGCCGCATCGAGGTGCGCGCCAAGGAAGAAGGAACGCGCCCGAACTGGATCGTCTTCGCGCTCACCAACGACACCGGCGAACAGATCGAGAGGCTGATCGAGGCGCCGCATTTCCGCCTCGTCGGCTCCGGGGTGATCTGGCCGGACCTCGGCGCGACGCGCATTTCCGCCATCACCGCCAGCCAGGGCTTTCCGCCGGAGCGCGTGGAAAGCGCCGACGCCGACGTGTTCCGGCTGACGCTCGATCCCGGCACGACCGTCACCTATGTCGCCGAATTGCGCACGCCGAAGCTGCCGCAGCTGCATCTGTGGCAGCCCGACCCCTATAAGGACCGCATCACCAGCCTGTCGCTCTACAAGGGCATCGTCATCGGCGTATCGGGCCTGCTTGCGCTGTTTCTCACCATCGTTTTCGTCGTCAGGGGCGCGGTGATCTTTCCCGCCGCGGCGGCGCTGGCCTGGACGGTGCTGGCCTATGTTTGCATCGACTTCGGCTTCTGGAACAAGATCTTCGGCACCGAAGGACAGTCGGACCGGATCTGGCGCGCGGGAACGGAGACGATCCTCGCCGCGACGCTGCTCGTCTTTCTGTTCGCTTATCTGAACCTGAACCGCTGGCATGTGCGCGCCTCGCATGTCGCCGCCATCTGGCTGATTTTCCTCGCCGCTCTGGTCGGCCTTTCGGTCTATGACGCGCCCGTTGCAGCGGGCGTCGCGCGGATTTCGCTCGCCACCATTGGCGCCGTCGGCTTCGTTCTCGTGCTCTATCTCGCCATCCACGGCTATGACCGGGCGGTCATGCTCATTCCGACCTGGTTCCTGCTGCTCGCCTGGATCATCGGCGCGGCCTTCACCGTCACCGGAACGCTGACCAATGATCTCGTCTCGCCGGCCCTCATTGGGGGCCTCGTGCTGATCGTAATGCTGATCGGCTTCACCATCATGCATAACGCCTTCGTCGGCAGCGGCCTCGTCCACGGCGCCGTCTCCGATGTCGAGCGCAAGGCGCTGGCCCTGACCGGGAGCGGCGACATCATCTTCGATTGGGACGTCGCCGCCGACCGGGTCTACGTCAGTCCCGAGGTCGAGGCGCAGCTCGGCCTTCCGCGCGGCGCGCTCGAGGGACCGGCTTCGAACTGGCTCGACGTGCTCCACCCCTCGGAGCGGGATCGCTACCGCGCCTGTCTCGACGCCGTGCTGGAGCAAAGGCGCGGGCGCATCAACCAGGATTTCAGGCTGCGCGCCGCCGACGGGCAGCATTTCTGGTACCGCATGAAAGCGCGGCCCGTGGTCGGTCCCGACGGTGAGGTGCTCCGCATCGTCGGTTCGCTCAGCGACATCACCGAGATCAAGACCAGCGAGGAGCGTCTGCTGCACGACGCCGTGCACGACAATCTGACCGGCCTGCCCAATCGCGAGCTATTCTTCGACCGGCTCGGCGCGGCTCTTGCGATGGCCCAGAGCGACCCGAAAATCCGTCCGACCGTCATCAGCATCGACATCGACCGCTTCAAGCAGATCAACGAGTCCGTCGGACTTTCGGCCGGCGATTCGATCCTGCTCACCCTCGCGCGGCGCCTTGGCCGCATCTTGAAGCCGCAGGACACGCTGGCGCGCCTCTCGGGCGATCAGTTCGCCGCCCTCATCGTATCGGAACCGGAAGCCGAACAGATCACCGCGCTCGCCAATGTGGTGCGCCGCGTCGCCTCGACGCCGGTGACCTTCAGCGACAAGGAGATTCCGCTCACCGCCTCGATCGGCGTGGCGCTCTACGACCCGCAATTGCACGCCAAGCGCGAGGACATGCTGAAGGATGCCGAAATCGCCATGCGCCATGGCAAGCGCCTCGGCGGCAACCGCATCGAGGTGTTCCGGGCGACGATGCGCAGCTTGCGCTCGGACCGTTTCGGGCTCGCCGCCGACCTCTCAAAGGCGCTCGACCGCAACGAGATGAAAGTCTATTTCCAGCCGATCGTGCGTCTCGAGGACCGTACCGTCGCAGGCTTCGAGGCGCTGCTGCGCTGGGATCATCCGCGCCTCGGGCGTCTCAATCCGGGCGAATTCATTCTGGTCGCCGAAGAGACAGGCGTCATCGTCGATCTCGGCATCTTCGCGCTGGAGCGCGCCGCGCACGAACTTGCGGCTTGGCAACGAGCCCTCGACGTCGATCCGCCGATCTTCGCCAGCGTCAATGTCTCCTCGCGGCAATTGCTGCGCCACGATCTCGTCCAGGACGTCAAGGCGATATTGTCGCGCGTCCAGGTGAGCCCGGGCTCCCTGAAGCTCGAACTGACCGAGAGCCTCGTCATGGAGAATCCCGAATATGCGGCGCAAATCCTGACCCGCATCCGCAACCTCGGCGCCGGCCTCTCGCTCGACGATTTCGGCACCGGCTATTCATCGCTGGCCTACCTGCAGCGCTTCCCGTTCGACACCATCAAGATCGACCGGTCCTTCGTGCGCCACAATGGCGTCGGCGCCCGTCCGGTCATTTTGCGCTCGATCGTCGCGCTCGCGCATGATCTCGGCATGGAGGTGGTCGCCGAAGGCGCGGAGGCCGAATCCGACGCCATCGAGCTCTACCAGCTCGGCTGCGAATATGCGCAAGGCTTCGCCTTCG
>DAITNE010000155.1:0-5222 GCA_036834765.1 Methylocella sp. | reverse complement strand
GCTTGCCTTTGGATCTCGGCCACATGCGCCCGGTCGGACTTTGGCGCGAAGAAATAGCTCCAGCCAATGATGACAAGACAGGACAGGCCGATCGCCAGATAAAGGTTCTTACTATCCGCCGTCATGTCGCGCCGCTTTCGTAAAATCCGGATTAAGTATTGACGGCGTCGTAATGACAACGCCCTGGCCATAGAACCTCGGCGCCATCGCAAAGCGCCGGAGCACGATCACGTCGCCTCGCCGCCGCGTCGCGGCTTGCCCCCGAGCACCGGATTCGCCTCCTGACGCCGCGACTTCCGGGGCGGGCTCTCCGCCCTGGTTTTTCCCGCCTCGATCCTGCCGAGTGCGCGAACCAGCTCCGCTTGCAGCGCTGCAAACGCCAGGCCCAACGCCTCGGCCCGCGCGATCATGACATAATCATGGCCCGCGCGCGCGGGAAGCGGGTCGAGCGTCCGGACCGCTTCCCTGAGGCGCCGGCGAATCCGGTTCCGCACGACGGCTTTGCCGATTTTCTTCGTAACGGTGAAGCCAAACCGCGGCGGTGCGGCCGAGAGCCCCTCGGCTGTTTCGCCAAGGCCGGCCGGGCCGGTTTGCGCGCGCCGCGCGGCCTGCAAGGGGAATGCTTTCCCATGAAAGCGCTTGCCCGCGGCGGCGCGCAGAAAATCGGCGCGGCGCTTCAGACGATGCGGCGTCGCCGGGGGCGAAGAATCGGACAAAAATCGCTCGCCTGTCTGTTTGGGCGCATGATCTTCTGCAAAAAGCAGGGCTCGCGCAGATGCGCCCATCGATTCAGGCGGATCAGGCTCAAGCGGACAGCTTCTTGCGGCCGCGCGCGCGGCGCGCCGCGATGATCCGGCGCCCGCCCACGGTCGCCATCCGGGCCCGGAACCCGTGCCGCCGCTTGCGCACGAGCTTGCTCGGTTGATATGTCCGCTTCACCGTTCCATTCCTTCAAAAATCGCGCGCAAATATTGCGCTGAAATCGCGCCGATGCGACCGACCGGACGCGGCGCCGCCCGAATTTACGGGCGCGGGCGCAACAATCGAGGCCGCCAGGGAGCGCGACTTATAAGGGCGCCGCGCGCGCGAAGTCAATTTGCCGGGCGGCGGCCAGCTCAATTCGCTGGTTCAATTCGCCAGATCAGCGCGTCGCGGCGTCTGCGCGCGGCGATCCTCCGGTTGAGGTCTTCCGCTTGATCTCGTTCGCCTCGTCCAGCATGGACCGCAAGCCGGCGAGATCGACGTACCCTTTGGCGAAGCGCCAGCCCGCCAAATGGCGGGCGGGGCGGCCGGGTTCGCCGAGATCGCTCAAAACACTGGCGCTTTCGCTGACATCGTCCGCGCTCAAAAAGAAGCTCGGCGTCGCGACGACCGCGAGGCCAGCCTGCCTTGCCGCGCGAACGCCGTTCGCTGAATCTTCGAAAGCGACGCAGGCCGAGGCGGCGCAGCCAAGTTCGCGCAACGCATAATCGTAAATATCCCGCGCCGGCTTCTTGGCGGGCACGATGTCGCCGGCGGCGATCACGCTGAACCATGACAGGGCCTCCCGCCCGATCATGGCGCCGAGCAGGGCCTCGACATTGCCGGGCCTCGTCGTCGTCGCGATTGCGAGCCGCAGCCCTGCGTCATGCGCCTCCGCGATCAGGCGCCGCACCCCCGGCCGCGGCGCGACGTCGCCGGCGCGGATAAGCTTTACGTAGCGCACGGTCTTGTCCGCGTGCATCTCGCTCACTTTGGCGCGGGCGCCGGCGCCGGCCGCCGGGGCGTAATGATCGATATAATGAAGGATGCGCTCCCGGCCGCCGGTGACGCCAAGGAGTTCGCGATACAGATCGCGCGGCCAGACCCAGTCGAGGCCGAAGGCGCGGAACGCCTCGTTGAAGGCCTGCCTGTGCAGCTCTTCGGTTTCGGCGAGCGTACCGTCGACGTCGAAGATCAGCGCCTCAAGCGGCATCGCGCCGCTTTCCCGCCGCGCCCGCGCGGATCGCCGCGATATTCGCGGCATAATGATCGGGACCGCCCTTGAACACGCCCGAGCCTGCGACGAGCGTGTCGGCGCCGGCCGCGGCGACCAGCGCGGCCGTCTCGGGGTTGATGCCGCCATCGACCTCGATTCGGATCGGCCGCTCGCCGATCATGGCTTTGAGATCGGCGATCTTGTCGACGGCCGAGGGAATGAAGGCTTGGCCGCCGAAGCCGGGATTGACCGACATGACTAGCACGAGGTCGACGAGGTCGAGCACATGTTTGACGCTCGCCGCGGGCGTCGCCGGGTTCAGCACGACGCCCGCCTTCTTGCCGAGCCCGCGAATCGCCTGCAGCGAGCGGTGCAGATGCGGCCCCGCCTCGACATGGACCGCGATGAGATCGGCGCCGGCCTCCGCGAAAGCGGCGAGATAGGGATCGCAGGGAGCGATCATCAGATGCACGTCGAAGAAGAGGTCGGTATGCGGCCGCAGCGCCGCGACGATCACCGGCCCGATCGTGATGTTCGGGACGAAATGTCCGTCCATCACATCGACGTGGATCCAGTCTGCGCCCGCGGCGGCGACGGCGCGGACCTCTTCGCCGAGTCTCGCAAAATCGGCGGACAGGATCGAGGGCGCGATGACGAGAGAGCTCATGATTGGGGAGCCTTTGCTTCGGAAGACGTTTCGGCGCCGAAAACGCGGCTGCCGAGCACGTCGATGGCGTCGATCGTCATCAGGTCGTCGATCAGCACGGGGCCTTCCTGCTCGAAATAGCGGTTGGCGTGGCGCAGCCTTGCGCGATCGAGCGCGTTGCGGATGGAGCGCGCGTTTGAGAACAGGGGCTGGCGGCGGCGCGCCGCGATATAGCTCTCGAACGCGCTCGCGCCCTCAGGGCTGAATTTATAATGCTGCGCCGCCAGCATGGTCTGCGCAATCGACATCAGCTCGCCGTCCGCATAATCGGGAAAGTCGATGTGGTGCGCGATGCGGGAGCGAAAGCCCGGATTCGAGCGGAAAAACTGGTCCATGCGGGAGGCGTAGCCAGCGAGGATAACGACGAGATCCTCGCGCTGGTTCTCCATCACCTGCAGCAGGATTTCGATCGCCTCTTGGCCATAGTCGCGCTCGTTCTCCTGGCGATAGAGGTAATAGGCCTCGTCGATGAACAGGACGCCGCCCATGGCTTTCTTCAGGATTTCCTTCGTCTTCGGCGCCGTATGGCCAATATATTGGCCGACGAGATCGTCGCGCGTCACCGAGACGAGATGACCCTTGCGGACATAGCCGAGCCTGTGCAGGATTTCGGCCATGCGCAGGGCGACGGTGGTCTTGCCGGTGCCCGGATTGCCGGTGAAGGACATATGCAGCGTCGGCGTTTCGGAGGTGAGGCCGAGCCGGCGCCTCACCCGATCGACGACGAGCAGCGCGCAAATCTGGCGGATGCGCGTCTTGACCGGGGCGAGGCCGACCAGTTCGCGATCGAGCTGGTCGAGAACGTCCTGCGCGTGCGTCTCGCGCAGTTCATGGCGCAGATCGATGGTTTCCGGAACGGCGGAGAGAGAAGAGCCATCGGCCGCATCTTCATTCAAAGCCATATTCGCCTCCGCCGTGTCCGCGTCGCCTCGTCGGATGTGGCGCGTCCTTCATGTCGGGGTTCTCGCCACTGTTGAAAACGCGCTTCCCGGCAAAAAGGCTCCAGCAAAGCGGCCTCAAAGCTCATGCGTCGTAACGTTCGGATTCGGGCCGATCGACCGCGTAGGATTGCGTTGAATAGATCTGGTTGCGGCCCGGGCCTTCGGTGCGCAGGAGCCGGAAGCCCCGCTCGTCCTTCGGCCGCTCGACGATGAAGGAGAGGCGCACGCTCTCCCAGCCGGGCGAGGAGTCGAAGGCTGAGAGGCGGATGTAATAGCGGCCGGCGTGGGCCTTGCGGCAGGCGTCGAGTTCGAGCATCACCCCCGCGGCGTCCTTGATGTCGAACATCGGCAGATCCCACATCTCCCAATAGGTGTTCCGCGGATGCGGATCGTCCGTATATTCGAGATTCACCGCCCAGCCCTTGTCGATGCAATATTGCACCTGGGATCTGATCTGATCGTCGGTGAGATCGGGAAGAAAAGAAAAACACCCTTGCGTGATTCGCATTTCGAAATTTTCCTATTCAGCCGGCGTCACAGATGGAACGAAATCGGGAGAGTCCGTCGACGCATAATCGAAGGTGACGTCCTTCCAGACTTCCAGCGCCTGCTTCAGAGGCGCGCAGCTGCGCGCCGCCTCCTCGAGAATTGTCTGGCCCTCGGCCAGCGTGTCGCGGCCGGCGTTGCGGGCGAACACCATCGCCTCGAGCGCGACCCGGTTGGCGGTCGCCCCCGCCGCGATCCCCATTGGATGGCCGATGGTGCCGCCGCCGAACTGCAACACAACGTCTTCGCCGAAATAATCGAGCAGCTGATGCATCTGCCCGGCGTGAATGCCGCCCGACGCGACCGGCATGAGCTTGTTCAGCGAAGCCCAGTGCTGATCGAAGAAAATCCCATGTTCGAGCTGTTGCGGAATGAAATCCTCGCGGCAGATGTCGTAGTAGCCGCGCGTCGTCGCGGGATCGCCTTCGAGCTTGCCGACGACCGTGCCGGCATGGATGTGGTCGACGCCGGCGAGCCGCATCCATTTGGCGATGACGCGGAAGGATACGCCATGGATCTTCTGCCGCGTGTAGGTTGAATGGCCGGCGCGGTGGAGATGCAGGATCGTGTCGTTCCTGCGCGCCCACTTGGCCATCGACTGGATCGCCGTATAGCCGATCACGAGGTCGACCATGATGATGACGGAGCCGAGCTCCTTGGCGAATTCGGCGCGCTCATACATGTCCTCCATGGTCGCCGCGGTGACGTTGAGGTAGCTGCCCTTGACTTCGCCGGTCGCGGCCTGCGCGCGGTTGACCGCCTCCATGCAATAGAGAAAACGTTCGCGCCAATGCATGAAGGGCTGCGAGTTGATGTTCTCATCGTCTTTCGTGAAGTCGAGGCCGCCCTTGAGCGCCTCATAGACGACGCGGCCGTAATTGCGTCCCGACAGACCGAGCTTCGGTTTGACGGTCGCGCCGAGCAGGGGGCGGCCGAATTTGTCGAGGCGCTCGCGTTCGACGACGATGCCGGTCGCCGGCCCCTGGAACGTCTTCACATAGGCGACCGGAAAGCGCATGTCCTCGAGCCGCAGCGCCTTCAGCGGCTTGAAGCCGAACACATTGCCGATGAT
>DAITNE010000154.1:2744-5275 GCA_036834765.1 Methylocella sp. | reverse complement strand
GAAAATGGTGATCGGATCGACCACCATGCCGCTCTCGTAGCGCTTGACCTTGCGCACTTCCTCGGCCTGCTCGGCCGGCTCCAGATTGCGATGGATGACGCCGATGCCGCCGGCCTGCGCGAGGGCGATCGCGAGCTTCGCCTCGGTCACCGTATCCATCGCCGAGGAGATCACGGGAATGTTGAGGCTGATCGTCGAGGTCAGGCGCGTCCTGAGATCAACGCCGCTCGGCATGACCTCGGAATGGCCCGGCAGAAGCAGCACATCGTCAAAGGTGAAGGCTTCGCTGAGCGAGGGTCGCGTAATGAGGGTCAATGGCCAACTCCAAAAATGCCGCCGGCGGCGAAGCCGCTAAAGCGCCCGCGGGCGAAATTCTCAGCTGAGAATTCGCGACGACCGAGAGTTGCCGCCGGCTCATAGCACGCCGATGGCTCGACGCAAAGGCGAGAGATCGCCGAGCCAGAGCTTATGCACCGGGCGCAAGCCTGCGGCGCCTTTGAGCGACGAGGATATGACAAAGCCGCGAGGCAACTCCTGTCCGGGTCAACGCGTTTGAGGCTGCGTCGCCAAACGACGTCGCGTCACCATATATGACGTCACGAAGATCGGCGGCGTCACGGAGATGGTGATGAGATGCCCGGATTTTCAGCTCAGATCGCGATAAACGCCGCTCCGGCCGAGGTTTTCGCTTTCGTCTCGAAGACCGCGAACATGCCGCGCTATTTGCCGACCCTCGAAAAAGCGACGCGGACGGCCGAGGATCGCGTCCGCCTCAAGGGCGCCGCCAACGGGTGCCGCTATGAACTCGAAGGCCATCTGCACTTTGACGAAGACGCTCTGCAAATGTCGTGGGGATCGATCGAGCCGCAGCGCTATCACGGGGCGTGTCAGGTTTTCGAAACCGACGAAGGCTCAGAACTCGCCTGCCGGATCGAATTCGAGCCGCATCTCCAGAGCATGGAGGCCCTCGCCGGCGGCGCGGGCGCGGATTTCGTCGCGGCGACGCTGGACGACATCCTCCGCGCGGTGAAACAGGCCGTCGAATCCCGGCCGCAGCAGGCCGCGGGAAAATCCTGTTTGGGGCCCGCCGGAAAAGACGCCTATAAGCTCGTCTTCTGACCGTTCCGCCAGGCTCGCCGAAAGATTCGCGGGCGCTGGCTGCGCGGCGGCGCCGCGGAGCGAGCCCGGGAACCTTGAACTTGCCGCGTTACGCCGTCACCGCCCTGATCGTCGCCTGCGCCCTGTTCATGGAGACGCTCGACGCGACGGTGATCGCGACCTCCCTGCCCGCGATCGCGGTCGATCTGCACGAAGATCCGATCTCCCTCAAGCTGGCCCTCACCTCTTATCTCGTCTCGCTCGCCATCTTCATCCCGGTCAGCGGCTGGGTCGCGGACCGTTTCGGCGCAAGGCTCATCTTCCGCATCGCGATTTCGATCTTCACCCTCGCCTCGATCGGCTGCGGCCTCGCGGGCGATCTGCCGCAACTGGTCGCCGGGCGCCTCGCTCAGGGGTTAGGGGGCGCGATGATGGTGCCGGTCGGACGCCTGCTGCTGATGCGCTCGGTCGAACGGGGCGATCTCGTCCGGGCGCTGTCCTATCTGACGGTTCCGGCCCTGTTCGGTCCCGTCGCCGGACCGCTGCTGGGCGGCTTCGTGACCACCTATTTCCATTGGCGCTGGATTTTCTGGATCAACGCGCCGATCGGCGTCATCGGCATCATCCTCGCCACCCTGTTCATCGAGGATGTGAGGGAGGATAATCCCGGGCCGCTTGATGTCGTCGGCTTTATCCTGTCGGGGCTGGGACTCGCTTCACTTCTGTTCGGGCTTGCGGTCGCGGGCGGCGGCCTTGCGCCCTTGAGCGCGACGATCGCCCTTGTCGCATTCGGCGCGCTGGCCCTCGCCGCCTATGTCCTGCATGCGCGCCGCATCGCTTTCCCCCTGCTCGACCTGAGACTTCTGTCGCTTCACACGTTCCGCGCGGGCGTCGCCGGCGGCGCGCTGTTTCGCATCGGCATCGGTTCGATCCCCCTGCTGCTGCCGCTCATGCTGCAGATGGGGTTTGGCAGGAATTCGTTTCAGTCGGGCTCGATCACCTTTGTCGCCTCGGCCGGCGCGCTGATGATGAAGACCACGGCGGCGCCGATCCTGCGCCGGCTCGGTTTCCGCAAGGTGCTGGCCGGCGCCGCGACGATCAGCGGCGCCCTTCTCGCAACTTACGGATTCTTCACGCCGACGACGCCGCCGCTGATCATGATGGGGATCTTGCTCGTCAGCGGATTCGTCAACTCGCTGGCCTTTACGGGCCTTAACGCGATCGCCTACGCCGAGATCGAAAATGCGGATATGAGCCGGGCGGTGAGCTTCGCCTCGGTCGCGCAGCAATTGTCGCTGAGTCTCGGCATCGCGGCCGGGGCCGCCGCGCGCTTGGCGGGGGCTTCTGAAACGGCGGGCGCGGCACCGAAGTCGAGGCCCAGGCTGAATCCGCCCTCGGCCGGCTTCTCGCCCGTCAGGTTGAACGCGAAGTCG
>DAITNE010000154.1:0-2734 GCA_036834765.1 Methylocella sp. | reverse complement strand
GGCTGGGTGCGGCTCGACCCCGGCGCCGGCGTTTTCGCGCAGACGAGTTTCCGCTTCGCTTTCATCCTGATGGGACTTCTTTGCATCAGCTCGGCCGCGCTCTTCCTGCGCTTGCCCGCCGACGCCGGAGCGGAGCTGACCGTGCGGCCGGCGAAGCGCGCGGACGCGGGGCCGGCGCCATCGCCCAGAGCCTGACGGCCGTTCAGGCCGCCGCCTTCTCGATGATGGCCTCCGCCTCGGCTTTTGGTTCGGCGGGCGCGCCGACCCATTCGGAGTGCGGCGGGATCTGCTCGCCCTTCATGACGAGGGTGAGCGGTCCAAGGCGCGCGTAGTCCGAAACGAAGGTGTCGTAAAGAACCGTCGATCCGGCCCCGATGGTGACGCCATCGCCGACGAAGACCCTGCCGACCTTCATCACGCGGTCCTCGTAGAGATGCGTCTGCAGCGCGGAGAGCGCATTGAGCGCGGCGAAATTCCCCACTTTGATGCAATCGAATTCGGTGATGTCGGTCATGTCCATGTAGACGCCCTTGCCGAATTTCGAGCCGAACAGGGCCATCATCCAGGGCAGGAACGGCGTGCCGCGCAGATGGTCGAGCAGCACCTTGCCGGCCATGCCCCAATAGATCACGGCGACGGCCTCGGTGCGCATCGCCCACCATGACCACATCGGCCGCACCATCGGCTCGTAGCGACCCATGGTGAGCCATTTCAGGATGATGACGACGAGGGTGAGGGCTGTGCAGATGGCGACGGAGGAGACGGTGAACTGGACCACGACCGCGAGGTAATCGCCATCGAGCACGCTCTGGCTGAACCACTCCACTGCCCAGGTGCCGAAGGTGATGAAGAGCATGGTCGGCATCGAGATCGTGACCGCCTCGAAGCAGGCGCGCGCGAATTTCTTCCAGGCCGGCGCCTCATAGGTCCAGTTGGAGCCGCCCGCGTCGAATTTCTGCCGCACGGGCAGTTTGATCGGCGGCGAGCCGAACCAGGTATCGCCCTCATGCATCAGATTGTTGGCGGGCGGCTTCGACTTGATGCCGATGAGCGCGTTGGCCGGAATGTCGGCGCCGGTCGGGATCACCGCGCTATTGCCGACGAACACGCGCGGGCCGGTCTTGACCCGCCGCAGGATCATCCAGCCGCCCCGCACTTCCTCGTCGCCGAACACGACCTCGTCGGCGATGAAGTTCTTTTCACCGATTTCGACGAGATCGTAGCGGCCGGAGAGGTTGGTCGAAATCTCGGCGTCCTTGCCGATCTTCGCACCCATCAGCCGGTACCAGGCGCGCATGTAGACCGTCGCATAGAGCGAGGAGAGCGTCTCGAGCGTGATCTCGGTCGCGAAGGTCACCGCCCATTTGCGCAGATAGAACCAGGAATGCACGGAATAGGTCCCCTCGCGCACGCGGGGGAGGACGATCCAGCGGCAGGCGGCGATGAAGCCGACGGTGACGAGCACCATCACAAAGGCCGTCGGCCAGGCCATGACAGGGATCGAGGCCATATAAAAGGTGCGGTCGATGTCGGCGATGCCGACCAAATCGTCGATGCGGTCGAAGACCCAGAACGCCGGGAAGATCGGCAACAGGCCGAGCGGCGGGATGGCGAGCAGCAGCAAGAGGTAAACGCCGCCCATGATGATTTTGCGCGGGGTCGATGCGACGGCGGGCGCGTCGAGCTCGGTGCGGTCGACGGAGCCGATCCGGCGGCCTGGCGAACCATCCCAGCTCTCCCAGGCGCCGACCCTTGCGCCCGAGCTGGTCGAGGTCAGATCGCCGAGCTCCGCGCCAGGACCGATGACGACATCCTCTTCGATCACGCAGGACGAGCCGATATAGGCCTCGGCGCCGATCTCGACGCGGCCGATCACGAGCTCATTGCCCTCCACCCGCGCATTGGCGATGTTGGCGATCGAGCCGATGCTGGCGCCGGCCCCGATCGAGACGAGATCGATCGCCCCCGCGTCGACCTCGCCGATGATGGCGTCGGAGCCGACCTTCGCGCCGAGCGCGCGGAGGTAAAGGCGCATGAAGGGCGAGCCCTGGAACCATTTGATATGGACGAGGCCGATGAAGCGGCGGGCCAGCCACCAGCGGAAAAAATAGACGCCCCAAAGGGGATAGCGCCCGGGTTTGGTGCGGCCGATGATCAGCCATTTCGCGCCGATGGCGATGGCCACCGTCGCGATGTTGATGAACATATAGACCGTGACGAGAGAGAGAATTTCCTCAAGCAGGGTGGCGTCGGCGCCGGTCAACAGCATGTAGCTCACGAACACGCCGAGCCATTGCGCACTGACGAGGCCGAGGATGACCGGGAGGCTCAGCGCCTGCGCCAGCCCGCAAAGGAAGCGCCGCAGCAGCGGCGGCGGTGCGAAGGAGAGATTCTCCTCGCGCGCGACATGCCCCCATTTGGCGTCGAGCATCTCGCCGATGGCGCGCAGCGAGCGCGCCGCATAGACGTCCTGCAGGGTGATGCGGGCGAGCGCCGGCGTCTTGCGCACGATCGATATGAAGCGCGCCGCCAGCAGCGAATGGCCGCCAAGGTCGGTGAAGAAATCGGCGTCGAACGGAATCGGCTGCGGCGGCAGCACTTCCTTGGCCGCCGCGAGCAGGGCCGCCTCGGTCTTCGTGCGCGGCTCCTCCTGCGCGTCGCCGACGTCGCCGGCGGAGAGCGGGACGAGCTTCAGGCTCTTGCGGTCGACCTTGCCGGAGGACAATTTCGGCAG
>DAITNE010000153.1:1177-5280 GCA_036834765.1 Methylocella sp. | reverse complement strand
GTGATGATTCTATCGTATGTCGCTGTCGTCCATTAAGTCCGACGGGCTGCTAGATGAACCGCTCCAGCTGGCGGAACAGATAGAACAGCGTCGCCGACAGCGCGATGGCGCAGGGAAGCGTTAGCACCCAGGCCATCGCCAGCGCCCGGATGGTCGACATCTGCACGCCGGAGCCGTTGGCGGCCATCGTTCCGGCGACGCCAGAGGAGAGAACATGCGTCGTCGAGACAGGCAGGCCGAAGCTGTCGGCGGCGGCGATGGTTCCCATGGCGACGAGTTCGGCGGCGGCGCCCTGACCATAGGTCAAATGCGTCTTGCCGATTTTTTCGCCGACGGTGACGACGATTCGCTTCCAGCCGATCATGGTGCCTAGGCCAAGCGCGATCGCCACCGAAATTTTGACCCAGTCGGGAATGAATTTCGTCGCGCTGTCGAGATTCTTCTTATAGGCGGCGAGCGTCGCGATGTCCTCCTTGGTGAGGTCGCTGGCCTTGTCCTTTTGGAGGACGCGAATGGCCTCGGAGGCGAGATACATGTCGTTGCGGGTGTTGCCGGCCTTGGCCGCCGGAATTTTCGCGATCGAGCCATATTGCTGGACCTGATCGGCGATGTCGCGGATCAGCGCGGCGAGCGAAGGGAATGTTCCTTCATTGATCTCATGCGTCGTGATGTAGCTCGTCACCGCCGGACGCGGGTCGCCGAGCACGTCGTAGCCGGCAGCTTTCGCGTCGACCACCTTGGAGGCCGCGTGCGAGTGCTCGATGAAGCTCGCGATCTGGCTTTCCGGCATCGACCGGTTCAGGGCGTAGGCCGTCGGCACCGTGCCGATCAGGATGAGCATGATGAGGCCCATCCCCTTTTGCCCGTCGTTCGAGCCATGCGCGAAGGAAACGCCCGCCGAGGTGAAAATGAGCAGGGCGCGGATCCAGGCCGGCGGCGCAGCGTTGGCTTTCGGTTCGCTGTAGAGGGCCGGGGCCTTGATCAGGAACTTCATGATCAGCAGCAAGCCCGCGGCGCAAACGAAGCCGACGATCGGGGAAAGCAACAACGCATAGCCGATCTCGGTGGCCTTGCTCCAGTCGACGCCGGAGGTGCCGTCGCGGCCGCGCATCAGCGCGTTGGCGACGCCGACGCCGATGATCGAGCCGATCAACGTGTGCGAACTCGACGCCGGCAGTCCAAGCCACCAGGTGCCGAGATTCCAGATGATTGCCGCGATCATCATCGCGAACACCATCGCGAAGCCGGGCTCCGAGCCGACCTGCAGGATCAATTCGACAGGCAGCAGGGAAACGATGCCGAAGGCGACGGCCCCGGTCGAAAACAGGACGCCGAGAAAATTGAACGTGCCCGACCAGACCACGGCGATGGGCGGCGCCAGCGAATGCGTATAGATCACGGTGGCGACCGCGTTGGCCGTGTCGTGGAAGCCGTTGACGAACTCGAACCCGAGCGCGATCACCAGAGCGAGGCCAAGCAGGATAAAGGGAAGCACGGCGTTGACGGATGTCCCGGACGCCGCGATATCCCGATAAATGCTGAAGGCGGTGAAGAAAAGCCCGAGCGCGATGACCGCGAAAAAGATCAGAAGGGCCAGCGGCGACATCGGCTTGTTGAGATCGGGCTTCGAGCTTACGCTCGGCGTCGCCAGAATGTCTGGCGAGGATAGCGATGTCATGAACGTCTCCTCGTGCCCGGGCCGGGGCGAAAACCGTCCCGGAAAGGGCCAGTGATTGGAACGATTACGTAGCTTTGACCCACGACAGTTTCATGACTTCGGTCTGGACGTTTGCCGCCCTCCCATTCGGGAACAGGACTGACATGCAGGATCTGATTGCGCACGCTTCCGCCGCCGCCGGCATTGAGCCGGAGGTCGCCGAAAAGGCGATCGGCGCGATATTGGCCTTCCTGCGCAAAGAGGGGCCAAAGCCGGACGTCGACGAATTATTCGCAACCGTGCCGGGCGCCGAGGCGGCGGCTGCGGCTGCCGAGCCCGCCGGCACCGGCGTGCTCGGCGTCCTCATGGGCCTTGGCGGCGGCCTGATGGGTCTCGCCGGACGCCTCGCGGGCCTTGGCCTCGATATGACGCAGATGGAGGCGATCGGACGTGAAGTCTTCGCCTATGCCGGCGAGAAGGCCGGCGAGGAGCGCGTGCGGCAGGTCGCAGCCGCGATCCCCGGCCTCAGCCAGTTCCTTTGAACGAGGCCAGCGCTATAGAGACAGAAGGTGCGATTGCTCACCTTCGCGTCCACGCAAACAGGCAATGATGTCGGAAGCTTGAGGCGCAAGGATCTCTTTTTGGTTCCACAGTTGAAACTTTTGCAAGACCGCCGCAGTAAAGTGACTGCGTGAATGAGGCGGGCGACGCCCGCGAGCCGCTCCTGAGCGACCCATTCGGAGACCACGACAATGGGTGAGCTGATCGCTTTCAGATTGCCGAAAAACGCGTTGCGGCCGAGGCGCGCCCAAAGGCGATGGGCGACAATACTGTTTTTCACGGGCGTTCGGCGTGAAACCATGGGTCGCGAAAACAATGGCGAGATCGCGCCGCCGGCAAAGCGCGCGCCCCGCGCCTCCGGCAAGGATGCCGCCAGCAACCTCGGCAAGCCATCGCGCAACAGCAGGGGCGCCGCCGAATCCGGCGCGCCGGGCCTCGCCGATTCCGATTGATCGATCAGAAATCCGGGCCCGTCATTGCGCCGCCATCTCGGGTTCGCAGGAGATCGCTTTCACCCGTTGCTCCGCCTCGATCCTCCCGCTCGGAAATGCGGCGAGCGCATTGACGAGGACGAACCCTTTCGTCGTCGGCGCGACGAGCCGCAACTCCTGCGGCGCCGGCTCGTCCTCATCGGTCTCCGCCTCAAGAGTTTCAAGCTGGTCGGCGGTGAGCAGCAGCACGTCGATCGCGCCGCGCTGCGCCGCGCGGTCGGTCATCGAATAGAAGATGTCCCCGGCAGGGGTGCGGAACGACAGGGTCAGCATTCTGTCGCCATCGATTTCGCCGCGAAGACGCATCGGATTATGGGTGAGATCGAACCGGCATGCGCCCTGCGCCAGCGCGGGGTCGGAAAAAGGCGCCCACTCGGCGCCGGGAGTGACGCGCGGCAGCAGCGTCAGTCCGCTCGCCTTCGTCAAGGCGGCGATGCGGCCGAAAGCCCCATTTCGTTCGAACTTCGGCAGGTTGAAGACGGCGAGGATGTGAACAAGCCCCGCGACGCACAGGACCGCGAGACACCAGAGGAGCGCGGCGAGGAAGCGATCGAGCCCGCTCATCGGCAAAACCCTTTGACGATGACCGGCAGGTTCGCCGGATCGAAGGCGAGCCCGCCGGCGGTGAATTCGGTTTCATACAGCCGCAGAGCGAGAATGAAGTCTTTCCTGTAGGTGAGCGGCAGCCAATTGCCGGGACGGGCGTTGTGGGAGAGCGCGATGGCGAAGCCGCCATCCGCGGAGCGCAGAATTTCGCTCGACGTGAATCCATTGCGCCCGGCTGGATTTGCAATGAGGCGGCCTTCGGGCGTCATCACGGTCAGCGTCCAGTAGCGCGCCTGCGGCGTCTGTCCGCTCACCGTATAATCGCACGCGCCGTCAAGCCGCGCCCCCGCGCTGTCGTTCTCCGCGATGAAGCCGACGCCCTCCGATGCGCCGAGCGGGATTTCGCCTGAACGGGTGAGCCGGGCCCGCAGATAAGGGTCAATCGCGTCGCCGCCGGCCTTCGGCCAGGCGGTCCATGGGCCCGCCTTGACCGCGCCGAAGCCAACGCCATTGCGCAGCGCCGCGAAGGTGACGCCTAGGCCGACGAGGAGACCGACCAGGCCGGCGAGCAGGAATTTGCCGATCAGGGCCACGCGCTCTCGCAATCTGTTTTCGGAGAAATGCTTCTCGACAAGCGCGTCCAAAACCGCGCCTCAGCCGCCGCCGGGCGCAGCCGCCGCCCGCGCGGCGCTGGCGCCTGCGTCCCGCCTTTTCTTCTCGGCCGCGGTCATTTCGTCCGCGATGGCGCGCAGGACCTCGGCCGAGAGCGACGACAGGCTCACGGGGCGCTGAGGCCCCGGCGCCGCGGCGCCGGCGTCGGCCGTCGTAGGCGCGGCGGGAACGGCGGG
>DAITNE010000153.1:0-1167 GCA_036834765.1 Methylocella sp. | reverse complement strand
GAAAGCCAGGCCGGGCGATCCGGGTCCGGGGGGCGCGGCGGGAACGGCGGGCGCAGGACGCCCCGGCAAGGGCTTGAGTTCGATCCCCTGATGCGCATAGGCCATCACGTCATGCCAGGTCGCGGCGGGCAGGGTGCCGCCGGTCATGTTGTTCATCGGCGTGTCGTCGTCATTGCCGAACCAGATGGCGCCGACATAATTGCCGGTGAAGCCGATGAACCAGGCGTCCTTGTAGCCGTTCGTGGTGCCGGTCTTGCCGGCGACCTCGATGTTGTCGAGCTGCGCGCGCCTTCCCGTGCCGGCGAGGACCACCTGCATCAGCATCGAATCCATCGTCTCGATCGTATCGGCGGGAATGATCCGGCGCAACGGCGGCGCGTCGCGGTCATGGCGATAGATCACCTCGCCGCGGCTGTTTGCGATCTCGACCGCGGCGTAGGGCGGCGCGCGCAGGCCGCCATTCGCGAAGGTGCAGTAGGCCGACGCCATATCGACGACGGTGACTTCGGCCGCGCCGATCGGCAGGGAGACCGTATCGGCGAGCGGCGTCGTCACCCCCATCATTCGCGCGGTTTCGATGATCTTGGCGCGGCCGCGTTTGGCGGCCTCGAAAGTATTGTTGTGCCCGGGGACCGAATCGGCTTCGCCGATGGCAATCGACAAGCGGACCGCGACCGTATTGAGCGACCGCGCCAGGGCCTCGATGAGGGGCAAGCGGCCGGCATAAGTATTCTTGTAATTGTGTGGGCACCAATTGCCGATGCAAATTGGCCCGTCGACGACGATCGTCGAAGGTTTGAATTTGCCGGTCATTAGCGCGGTCAGATAGACGAACGGCTTGAACGAAGACCCTGGCTGCCGCAAGGCGTCCGTGGCGCGGTTGAATTGGCTTGCCCCATAGTCGCGCCCGCCCACCATCGCCCGCATCGCGCCCAGAGGGTCGAGAATAACCATCGCGCTTTGCTTGGCCTTATAGTCGGGGCCATGCTCGCGCAATTGGTTTTCGATGGTGGCGTCGGCGTGTTTTTGCAAATTCGAGTCGAGGCCGGTGCGCACGGTCAGTACGCGGTCGTCGCCGAGCTTTTTTTCGTCGGAAAGTTTTTTGACCTCGTCATAAGCATAATCGAGATACCAGTCCGGGGTGAGATCGCGGCTGCGATCGACCGG
>DAITNE010000152.1:0-5289 GCA_036834765.1 Methylocella sp. | reverse complement strand
CCACGCTTTGGGACAAGGTGACGGCGATCGCCACCAAACTGTATGGCGCGAGCGAGGTCACCGCCGATGCGAAGATTCGCGGGCAAATCAAAAAACTGCAGGAGGCCGGCTACGGCCACTATCCGGTGTGCGTTGCCAAAACGCAATATTCCTTCTCGACCGACGCGAAATTGCGCGGCGCGCCATCCGGCCATGAGATCAACATTCGCGAAGTGCGGCTGGCGGCCGGCGCGGAATTCATTGTGCTCGTCTGCGGCGACGTGATGACGATGCCGGGCCTGCCCAAGGTGCCGTCGGCGGTCAAGATCGATCTCGACGAAAAGGGCAATGTGGTCGGGCTGTTCTGAGCCCGCCGGATCGTCGCCACCCGTCCGCTCACGGAGTTCGTGGAGGCGTCCGTGCGGATTGCATATGCCCTCGAGCCTGATCTCTCGGCACAGGAATTTCAGAGCATTCTCACCGCTTCAACTCTGGCGGAGCGGCGACCAGCCACGGATCTTGACCGGCTGCGACAGATGCTGCGCGACGCCGATATTATCGTGACGGCGCGCGACTCGGGCTGCTTGGTGGGAGTCTCGCGTGCGATCACGGACTTTGCTTATTGCTGCTATCTTTCGGACCTGGCCGTGGATGTCGCCTACCAGCGTCAAGGCATCGGCAAACGGTTGATTGCGGAAACGCGCATAGGAGCGGGAGAATGCGCCGCGCTCATTCTGGTATCAGCGCCCGCCGCCGAATCTTACTATCCGGGCATCGGAATGAAGCATTTGGCGAGCTGCTGGACAATCCCGCGCTCCTGGTAAGCTCCGTTTGACGCGTCAGGGACTACGCTGTCCAAGCGGCGGAGCTTGGCTTTACTATTCCATCGAATCGGAAAGTGCCTTAGACTTCCGCGCAGCTTCCTTGCGGTGCATCTCAAGGAGAAAGCTGGATGACGAACAGTCGCGAGCCAACCTGCCGCCTCCTGCGCGCAGGCGATCCCTTCACCGGTCGGCAGGGTCTGCAATATGCCGTCGGCATCTCGGCCGAGAGCGCGGGCTCGAAGGGCCTGCATCTGCAGATCGTTACGCTGCCGCCGCTCGCGAAAGCCAAAGCGCACAAGCACGAGGCGCATGAAAGCGCGATCTATGTTTTGAGCGGCGCTTCGGGCTGCTGGTTTGGCGAGCGCCTCGATCAGCACGCGATGGTCCGGGCCGGGGACTTCTTTTACATTCCGGCCGGCGTGCCGCACCTGCCCTATAACCCCAGCGACGAGACGCCGTGCGTCGCGGTCATCGCTCGCACCGATCCAAACGAGCAGGAGAGCGTCGTGCTGCTGCCCGATCTCGACGCTGAGCTGCAGCGGCGCGCCGACCCGTGGCCGGCGAAATAACCCGCCCTAAGGCTCTTAGGCCTCGCTCGCGTCGGCGGAGGTCGAAAACGTCGCCAGTTGCAGATCGAGCAAGGCGAGGTCCCTTTTGCCGGCTTGAACTCTTCTTTCAAGATGAAGCAGGACGGCGCGACTGTGTCCGCCAAGAGCCGCCGAATTTCGCGTTTCGCGAAGGTCTTTTTCGGAGATCTGGACCAGAATTTCGATCTGTTTGCGGCGCGCCTCAAGCTCGTCTCGCATGCAATTGCTCCCCCAGCGTGGCCGCTGGCGAGGCGACCGATCACGCCTAAGGGACGCTGGAGACGCGGCGACAATACGGCGCAGCTTGGGAATAGTCGGGACAGATGTCATTTGATTATTATCTGTTGCAGAAAACCCTCATGAAAGAGATCCGGAATGCGCGGCTTTGCCGCGCGCGGCGAGAACGCGGCGCCGCGGACCGTCTGCGGAGACTTTGAGGAGACCTTTGCGTGTCTCAGAGGGATCGCGGGGGCGGCGTCCCCGTTCTCAGGAGTGCGCCATCAGCTCGACGGCGAAGCCGTAAATGCGCCGCCGCGCGGCCTCGGGCAGGGCGGCCAGCGTCTGCAGAAAGATTTGCCCCGCCTGGCACATTTCGCCGTCGTCGAGCGGCGGATTGGGTGCCTTTCCGTCGAGAAGCGCTCCGATCGCTGCGTTGGAGACGCCCTGCGCGCGCAAGGCATTCTCGAGCGTATGGAAATCTTCATCGTTCGGCGCGTTCCGCTCGACGCGCTTCGCCTGTCCGTCGTTGATGGCATCCAATCCGGCGTTCGCCATGTCGGCGAGGAGGCTGCGATGATCGCGCGAAAACGCCGCGAAATCGCCGTTGCCGCCGCCGTAGAGGAAATCGACGCAAAGAGCCTGATCTTTTCCGGCGAGCGCGTCGAGCATGGCGCGCTTCGCCTCAAAAAAATGATCGAGCGCGGGACCTTCCGCCTTGGCTGCGAGAACGCCATGCGAGCTGCGCAGCTCCCGCGCGGCCTCGATCATCAGCGCGTCGGCGTTCGGGGTCTCGTCGGCGACGGCGGCCCGTTCCGCCGCGCGGGTGACAAACCCCTCATATTCGGCCGGGAAGGCGGATTTCAGCCGGTCGAAGAAGCCGGCATAGTCCGTCGCGCCCGCGACATCGCGCTCGATGGCGCGCCGCATCGCGGCGACTTCCTGCGGCGAGGTTCGTCCGCGCTGTGATCCCGCCGTCAAGGTCGCCGGCTGATGCAAATATGTCCAGCCGAGAAAAATCGCGACAAGCGCGGCGAGGCTCAAAAGCGCGAGCCGCAGCGTGTTCATGCCGGCCGGTTTCCTCAACTCATCCATTGGGCGGCGAGTGTGCCCAGAACCGTGGGGCAGGGCAAGTCGCCGGCAAAGGCCCGGCGGCCAGGTTTCAACAGGGCAGCGCCTGGTCAGCTCGCATTTCTAAGCCGTTCAAAGCCGCGGTCGAGGTCGGCCTTGAGATCTCCCGCATCCTCAAGGCCGATATTGAACCGCAGGGCGTGACCCGGCGGATTCCAGCTGGTGGCGGTGCGATAGGAGCGGCAGTCGAAGGGAATGACGAGGCTCTCGAAGCCGCCCCAGGAAAAGCCCATGCCGAACAGCTCGAGTCCATCCAGCATGGCCGCCACCGCCTTTTGCGGAAAGGGCGCGAGCAGGATTGAAAAGAGGCCGGAAGAGCCGAGAAAATCCCGCTTCCACAGGGCGTGTCCCGGACAGCTCGGCAGGGCCGGGTGCAGCACGGCGGCGACTTCCGCGCGCCCTTCCAGCCATTTTGCGATGTCGAGCGCCTGACGCTCGGCTTCGCGCAGGCGCAGCTCCAGGGTGCGCAGGCCGCGCAGGGCGAGGAAGACATCTTCAGGGCCCGGGCACATGGCGAAGGCGTCGGCCGTCGCCTTGAGGCGGGGAAGCCATTCGGACGTCGCGGAGACCAGGCCGAGCAGCAGATCGGAATGGCCGGAGAGATATTTTGTGCCGGCCTCGATCGCCATATCGGCGCCGCGCTCGTGCGGCGGGAAAAACAGCGGCGTCGCCCAGGTGTTGTCGAGAATGACGCATGCGCCTTTCGCGCGCGCGATCGCGGCGATGGCGGGAACGTCCGGCAGCTCGAAGCTTTGCGAGCCCGGCGTCTCGAGGAAAACGACGCTCGTCTCAGGGCGGATCAGGCGCTCGATCCCGACACCGATCAGGGGATCGAAATAGGTCGTCTCCACGCCCATCCGCGCCAGAACGGTATCGCAGAAGATGCGCGAGGGGCGATAGATCGAATCCGTGACGAGGATATGATCGCCAGCCTTGACCGCGGCGAGCAACGCCAGCGTGATCGCGGCGAGCCCCGTCGGCGCCAGAACCGTCCCGGCGGCGCCGCAAAACTCCGTCCAGGCCTCGGTTAGCGCCTCGGTCGTCGGCGAACCTTGCGTGCCATAGGAGAAGTGCGCGTTGCGCGTGATGAGATCGTGATAGGTCGGAAACAGCACGGTCGAGCCGCGATAGACCGGTGTGTTGACGAAGCCATGCTGCTGCGACGGGTGGCGGCCGGCATAGACGAGCTTCGTGCGTGTCTTCAGATTTTTGCGGTCGTTTGCTGTCGTCTCGGTCATGGTTTTGTCCCGTCCGCCTTTTGCGCGCCGCAAACTGCGGTTTGGATGCGCCTGTCGTCAAGCCCACGCCAGCCGGGGCATTTCCGCCGTCCGGCGCTGAAGACGAGAAAACAATTCGCCGCCGGCGCCGTTCGATCGCGGGGTTGATTGAAAGTAAATGCGATCAATTTGAGCCCAAACGTAAAATGCAAGGCTTGGAGTTGAGCATCGCTGAGCCTTGACGCCTTTCCCCAAAGACCTCTAGCTGCGGCCGGCCTCGCGCATCCTCGCGCAGGGTCGCTTTTGCGGAATTTTTCACATGCGCAAGATGAATATGCTGGCAAAACTATCCGTCGTCGCCCTTTTCATGATTTTGGGCCAAATGGCGGCGCAGGCGGCGACGCTCGATCAGGTGCAAAAGCGCGGCTATCTCATCTGCGGCTCAAATCCGGGCGTCGCGGGCTTTGGCCTGCCGGACGATAAGGGCGACTGGACCGGCTTCGACGTCGATTTCTGCCGGGCGGTCGCGGCGGCGATCTTCAATGATCCGACCAAGGTCAAGTTCGTTCCTCTGAGCGGCAAGGACCGCTTTACCGCCTTACAGTCGGGCGAGGTCGATGTCCTCTCCCGCAACACGACCTGGACCATCTCGCGCGAGACCGGGCAGGGGTTCCTCTTTGTCGGCGTCACCTATTACGACGGCCAGGGATTCATGGTGCACAGGAAGCTCAACCTGTCGTCGGCGCTGGAATTGTCAGGCGCCTCGATCTGCGTCCAGCAGGGCACGACGACGGAGCTGAACCTCGCCGATTTCTTTCGCGGCAACAATATGAAATACGAGCCGGTCAATTTCGCCAACGCGGATGAGGCCGTCAAAGCCTATGACGCCGGGCGCTGCGACGCCTATACGACCGACGCGTCGGGTCTTTACGTCGAACGTCAGAAGCTCGCGAACCCCGACGATAGCGGGGTGCTGCCCGAAATCATCTCGAAGGAGCCGCTGGGGCCGGCCGTCCGCCAGGGCGACGATCAATGGTTCAATGTCGTGAAATGGGTGAATTTCGCCATGGTCAACGCCGAGGAGCTCGGCGTCTCCTCGAAGAACGTCGACGAAAAGGCGAAATCGGATCGTCCCGAGATCAGGCGCCTCCTGGGTTTTGAAGGCAATTACGGCGAGGGGCTTGGCCTTGGTGCGGACTGGGCCTATCGCATCGTCAAGCTGGTCGGCAATTACGGCGAAGTGTTCGACCGCAATCTCGGCGAAGGGTCGAGCCTCAAAATCAAGCGCGGCATCAATGCGCTGTGGACCCACGGCGGGCTTCAGTATGCGCCGCC
>DAITNE010000151.1:0-5318 GCA_036834765.1 Methylocella sp. | reverse complement strand
AGACTACCCCGAAGCATTTTTTGCGGAATTTGCTTTATGAGGGGCACAGTTCAAGATTCTCAAATGCCTCGCAGCTTGCTGTGAGGATTGTTTACTTCATTTGCTTCCCGGAGTCGTTAAGCTGCGACCGATGACTCTGACCACCTGGTTTCGCGCAAAGACCGAGCAGCTTTTTCACATGCTGGGCCAGCCAGAGGTCGAGCCGGCGCTGGACGCAGTCGAGGGCCGGACCAGTCAGCTGGTCGTCGGCGAGGATGCGGACGGTCGGCTCCAGAACATGGGCGCCGGCGGCGATCTTGGCGACGGGCTCGCCGAGCCAGCGGATGACGCCGTCATTGGCGAGGACGAATCCTTCGTCGACCGCTTCATGGACGCGCGCAGCGCGGCCTTCGATCTCGCTCGCCAGCGCTTTTTGCGCCGCGGCGTTGAGCGCCTTGGCGGCTTCGCCGACCGCATGCGGGTCCGCCGTGAAGCGAAATCCGTTGAGTTGGCCGACGTGCTGTCCCTCGACCATCACGTCGCCGCTTGTGGTCACTTCCGCTTCCAGCATGGCGTTCTCTCTCAAGCGGCGCATCAGCACGCTCGCCCTGCGGTCGACGAACCTCTGGGCGAGACGCGCGTGCAACGCGTCCGATAATGTGTCCTCTACCTGACGCGCGATCCCCTGCCAATGCTCCGCATCGCGCAACCAGCCGGATCGATTGGCGATGAAGGTCCAGGTCCGCACTTGCGCGATCCGCGCGGAAAGGGCGTCAAGGTCGCCATCGACCCGATCGAGCGCTCCGATATGACGGGCGAACCAGTCGGCGGGAATATGCCCCGCGCGCACGACGAACCCGTAGATCGAAAGGGCGAGTTCAGCGTGCGCCGCCGGAGACAATTTACGATAATCGGGAATTTGGCAACAATCCCAGAGCCGCGCGATGTCGGCCCTCGTTTTCGCCTCGCGCATGACCTTCTCGTCGCGGGCGGCGATATCGAGCACCATCTGGTCTTCGGCTAGGGGCGCCCTGGTCAATCCCGGCTGTTTCGGCAGGACGTCGAGCGACGCGATGAGATCCTGCATCGACGAAAAATCCAGCGATGTGTTGCGCCATTGCAACATCCGCACGCTGTCGAAGCGATGATTCTCAAGCGCTTCGACGAGTTCTTCGTCAAACGGCAGGCATCGTCCGGTCGTGCCGAACGTTCCATCCCGCATGTGGCGGCCGGCGCGTCCTGCGATCTGGCCGAATTCAGCCGGGGTCAGGCGGCGGTACTGCCAGCCGTCGAATTTACGGTCGGCTGCGAAGGCGATGTGCTCGACATCGAGGTTCAATCCCATGCCGATGGCGTCCGTCGCGACGATGTAATCCACTTCGCCGCTCTGGAACATCTCCACCTGGGCGTTGCGGGTGCGCGGCGACAGCGCGCCGAGAACGACGGCGGCGCCGCCGCGCTGGCGTCGGATCCATTCGGCGATCGCATAGACGTCCTCGGCCGAGAAAGCGACGATGGCGCTGCGGCGTGGCAGCCGCGTCATTTTCTTGTCGCCGGCGAAGCTCAGCGTGGAGAGGCGCGGCCGCGACTGGATGCGGACGCCCGGCAGCAGCTCCTGCACCGCCCGCTGCATGGTCCCGGCGCCGATCAGGAGGGTTTCCGCGCGGCCGCGCTGATTGATCAGCCGGTCGGTGAAGACATGCCCGCGGTCGAGATCGGCGGCGAGCTGAATCTCATCCACCGCCACGAAATCAAGATTGAGGTCGCGCGGCATCGCCTCGACCGTCGAGACGAAATAGCGGGCACCCTTCGGCTTGATCTTCTCCTCGCCGGTGATCAGGGCGACGGAGTCGACGCCCGCCTTCTCGACGACGCGGTTATAGACCTCGCGCGCAAGCAGCCGGAGCGGCAGGCCGATCATGCCGCTTCGATGCGCCAGCATCCGCTCGATGGCGTAATGCGTCTTGCCCGTATTGGTCGGACCGAGCACTGCGCTGACGCTCTGGTTGGCGTCTTTGGCGCGATCGGGGCGATGCGATTGGGCGGCGGGAAAGGAGACGTTCATGATCGGTCGCGGGGGTTCCCGAGGCGAGGAGGTCGCTGGATTTAGCGCGCGAAGGCGAATCGCATCGAACGGCGGAAAGATCGACCGGTTCCGGTTCGATCGTTGGAGCGCTGTCGTTCAAGGCCGTGCGCGTCGCGCCCTCGCATCCCTTGCGCCCTGGCGGGAGCGTTCCAATGGAGCCTTCTGTATCATAATGACGCCGGTCTGCGCATCCACCTTTATGCCCGAACGGGAGAGGAACGAATCGCGCCCGAATCGGTGTCGGCGCCCGAATCCGGCTTTGTTCACCGCAAGATTTTGGGGTCAAATCTCGAATAGCGCTATGTCTGGTGAAAAAGGCGATTTTGACGTCCGTGAACGGGGTGATCGCGGACGGCCCGGGACGGACTCGGACGCCGGCTTCTGTCAAGAGCCGGCAAAAGCTCAAGAGCCGCCAGGAGACAAGGCGCGCCAGATCGTCGGAAGCGGCCCCCGGAAGGTTTTGAGCGTGCGATGTCGTCTTAAGGTTCGCTGATATAGTTTCGCCCGCGCCTTCGGGCGCGCATCTAATCGTTGCACGACATTTTTTTACATAACTATATTTTGTTCGCCGTGAAGATGACCCCGGCGATCACATGCGCGGACGCGGGCGCCGTCGCGGAGAGGCGATGGGAGAGGTGAGGAAGGGACCCCGGGGCGGCGAGAGAGAACGCGGATGCGGGCCAGCGCCGGAATGGCCCGCCGGAAGCGCGCGCCGGCTGCGGAGGCTGGTCGCTAAATTTTTTCGGTCTCCGCCGCGGTCTGGCGCAGAATGACCTATCTTGAAAGTTGTCGGTGATGAAATTCTCCTGCTCGTTAGCCGACTCAAAAATAGATTAAAAAACAAAATGATAAGACAATCTTGGCGGGCTGCTTCCGGGGCGGCGCTCGCCAGGGTCATTAAAAAAATGGTCGATTTGTCGCATGGGTGGGTTTTCATTCGGGAAAAAATGCATTAGTGTTTTCTTGAGGTGACCAAACTGAACGGTGATCAAAAATTGCCGATCAGTTGCGCCTGTTCCCAATAGGCAGTCAAATCGAAATCCTCCAAGAAAACTGGCGTCGTAACAACACTAGATTGGCGTCGCCAGATAATAATATAGAAGCCGACTGTTTTTCCAGAAGCGGCCCAAGTCTAGGGAGACAATAGGAGCATCTGCGGCTGACGTCGCGGGGGCTTCGCTCCGTACGTCCGGCGCAAACGAGAGCCAAAATTGGCCCAAGAGACACCTGCCTTGCAAGAGAGACCTGCCTTGAAGGTCGCCTGAGGAATTCCGCGGAAAATCAGCAAAATTACAATAAAGCGATGCCGCGGCACGGTCTTTATCGATCGTGAAGGCGCTGGTGCTATCGAAGATCCCGCCTATCGAAGCCCTGCGAAAAACGAAAGAGGCCGCCTGTGTTGCCACAGGCGGCCCAAGTCTAGGGAGGAAACGCCCAAGGAGGGCATCGGCGACAACGTCGTTGCCGCACCGCAATAATATGCACGTGCAACGCACAAAAAGCAAGTCCTGCTGACCTAATTTTCAGGGCTGTGGGAAGTTGCTTATTAAGTGCTTGTTTTAGATTGCGTTTTTCGACCCCTCCACAGGCGTGGATTTGTACGCGCGCATCGAAATTCGATAGAGCAGCGATCCGTGACGCCGCGTTCCGGCGCTACCCGCTTTGGCCGAACGCGCCGGCCGAACTATCGGGCTGAAGGACGGGCAAGCCAATGGCCCCTCTGATCCGCGCGGGAAAACCCAACGCATGACAGCCGTGGACTTCGCCGCCTTCGTGGGACGGCTCGCCGATATCGCGAGCGACACCATCCTGCCCTTTTTTCGAACCTCTCTCGCCGCCGAGGACAAGAACGCCGGCGGCGCGTTCGATCCGGTCACCGAGGCCGATCACGCCGCCGAATCGGCCATGCGCCGGCTCATCATCGAAACCTTCCCCCATCACGGCATTATCGGCGAGGAATTCGGATCCATTCGCGAGGACGCCGACTATGTCTGGGTGCTTGATCCGATCGACGGAACCAAAAGCTTCATCGCCGGACTGCCGACCTGGGGCAGTCTGATCGGCCTCCTCCACAAGGGCGTCCCGACCTATGGGATGCTTGTTCAGCCCTTCACCCGCGAACGTTTCACGGGCGATGGAGGAGGCGCCGTCTGGCGCGGGCCCGGTCCCGATCACAAGCCGATCGAGCGTAAGCTCAGCGCCCGCGTCTGCGACCATATCGCCAGCGCGACATTGCTGACGACGTCGCCGCTCCTGTTTTCGGAACAAAAGCTCGAAGCGTTCCGCCGCGTCGAGTCGCATGTGCGCCTGTCGCGCTACGGCGGCGATTGCTATGCCTACGCCATGGTCGCCGCGGGCCACGCCGATTGCGTGATCGAATCGGGACTTAAAATTTACGACATCGCCCCGCTCATCCCCATTATCGAAGGCGCCGGCGGCGTCGTCACCACCTGGGATGGCGGCGACGCTGCGCGGGGCGGCGACGTCGTCGCGAGCGGCTGCGCCGATTTGCACAAAACCGTCCTCAAGCTGCTCCAAGGCTAACCGCCCGCGAAGCCTGCTTGCTGTCCGGCCGCGCCGCCTCGCGTCCCGCTCCGCAACGACTTATTTCGCCTCGAAGACCCGCAGGATCGATTCGACGACTTTCTTCGCGTCGCCGAACAGCATCGTCGTGTTCGGCCGGAAGAACAGCTCGTTCTCGACGCCGGCATAGCCAGATCCCATGCCGCGCTTGACGAAAAGCACGTTCTTGGCGAGCTCCACATCGAGCACGGGCATGCCATAGATCGGCGATTTCGGGTCGGTCTTGGCGGCCGGGTTGGTGACGTCGTTCGCGCCGATCACGAAGGCGACGTCGGCATGGGCGAAGTCCTTGTTGATCTCGTCGAGTTCGAACACCTCGTCGTAGGGCACATTGGCTTCGGCGAGCAGCACATTCATGTGGCCCGGCATGCGGCCGGCGACCGGATGGATCGCATATTTCACATCCGCGCCGTTCTTTTTCAGCACGTCGGCCATTTCGCGAAGGGCATGCTGCGCCTGCGCAACCGCCATTCCGTATCCTGGCACGACGATCACGCTTTTCGCCGCCTTCAGAAGTTTGGCGGCTTCTTCCGGCGTACCCTGCTTGACCGGACGGGTCTCGGCCTCGGCCGATCCCGGCGGAGGAGCCTCGGTCTCGCCGCCGAAGCCGCCGAGGATCACCGAAATGAACGAGCGATTCATGCCCTTGCACATGATGTAGGACAGGATC
>DAITNE010000150.1:0-5351 GCA_036834765.1 Methylocella sp. | reverse complement strand
CGCATCGCCGGTTATCCGGGCGCGTTCCAGCGCAAGATGGCGGCCGCGAAATGGATCATCGAGGCCGGCCTGCCGCTGACCGTCAACGCCGTCATTCATCGCGCCAATGTCGCGCGCGCCGGCGAGATGGTGAAGCTTGCCGTCGCGCTTGGCGCAAGGCGCGTCGAGATCGCACACACGCAATATTACGGCTGGGGCCTCGTCAACCGGGCTGCCCTGATGCCGACCGAGGCGCAGGCGGCCGCGGCGATCGCCGAGGTCGAGGCGTTGCGCGAGACCTATGCCGGCGTCATCGTCATCGATCACGTGGTGCCCGACTATCATGCGCGCTACCCCAAGGCCTGCATGGGCGGCTGGGCCAAACGCACCCTGAACGTCACGCCGTCCGGCAAGGGCCTGCCCTGCCATGCTGCGGAGAGCATTCCGGGCCTCGACTTCTGGAGCGTGCGCGATCATTCGCTGGAGGACATCTGGTTCCGTTCGCCGGGGTTCAACGCCTTTCGCGGCACGGCGTGGATGAAGGAGCCCTGCCGCTCCTGTCCGCGCAAGGACATCGACTTCGGCGGCTGCCGATGTCAGGCTTTCGCCCTGACCGGCGACGCCTGCGCCGCCGACCCCGTTTGCCACCTCTCGCCCCATCACGACAAGGTGGCCGCCATCGCGCGGCACGCCGCCGAGGAAGACGCCGCGGGCGAACCGACCTATGTCTATCGCGCCGCCGTCAAGGCGCCTTTGCCGGCTGAATAAAACCGCCGCTCCCGGGCCATCCATCGCCGCGGATGAGCGTCCGCGGTGGAAAACTCCCTCAACAAGCCGTCATCGCGGCCGGAATCCGCCGCAAAGCGCTGCCCCTTTGCGCCGCAATGCTCTAGAATCTTGGCATTCGCGCCGTCCCGTCCTATAGGGATTGATTGGGCAAGTAGGCTGGCTCGCCCCGGGCGGGGACAGCTGGCAGTCGAGCGGCAGCAGAGCCGGCGGGAACGCCGGCAGGAGAGAACGCGATGGCGGACGTGGTGAAAGGCACGCTCGACCCCACGTTCAGCTCTTTTCCCGATGTTTCCCTCGCTGATAAATACGACCTCGCCAAACGGCGGGTCTATGTCTCCGGCCCGCAGGCCGTGGCGCGGCTCCTCCTCATGCAAAAGGCGCTCGACCGTCGCGCCGGGCTGAATACCGCAGGGTTCATCTCGGGCTATCCCGGTTCTCCGCTTGGCGGCCTCGATCATAATTTCATTCGCGCCAGAGACGTCTTCGGAGCGAACGACATCTTGTTTCAGCCCGGTCTCAACGAGGATCTGGCCGCGACCGCCGTCTGGGGCTCGCAACAAGCCGAAATGCGCGGCGAAGGCCGTTTCGACGGCGTTTTCGCGCTCTGGTACGGCAAGGGCCCCGGCGTCGACCGCAGCGGCGATGTTTTCCGCCACGTCAATCTCGCCGGTTCGTCGAAGCATGGCGGCGTGCTCGCCCTGATGGGCGACGACCATACGGCCGAATCCTCGACCACGGCGCATCAGTCCGAATTCAATTTCATCGATGCAATGATGCCGATCCTGTCGCCGGCGGGCGTGCAGGAGATCGTCGACTACGGGCTTTTGGGCTTCGCGATGAGCCGTTTCGCCGGCGTCTGGGTCGGCCTGAAATGCCTTAAGGATACAGTCGAATCGACCGCTTCGATCGATGCGTCGCTCGACCGGGCGCAGCCGCTGACGCCCGCCGATTTCGCTATGCCCGCGGGCGGCCTCAATATTCGCGCGCGGGACACGGTCCTCGACCAGGAAATGCGCCTGCACAGCTACAAGATCGACGCCGCGCTCGCCTGGCTGCGCGTCAATCGGCTGAACAGGATCATTACGTCGGGCGGCCCTAACGCCAGAATCGGCGTCATCGCGGCGGGCAAATCCTATCTCGACGTGCGCCAGGCGATGGACGAGCTGGGTCTCGACGAGGCCGACGCCAATGCGCTTGGCCTGCGCATCTTGAAGCTCGGCTGCGTCTGGCCGCTCGAGCCCGTCGGCGTGCGGGAATTCGCGCAAGGCCTCGATCTCATCATCGTCGTCGAGGAGAAGCGTTCGCTGATCGAATCGCAGCTTCGCGAACTGCTCTATGGATCGCCGAATCAGCCGGCTGTGATCGGCAAAAGGGACGAAAACGGAGGTTGGCTGTTCCCCGCCGCCGGCGCCCTCGACGCCAACGCCATCGCCATCGCCATCGGGCGGCGGCTGGCGCGCGGTAATCCCAGCGTGAAGCTGGAGCAGCGGCTGAAGGCGCTCGAGGAGGCGAAGGCCATGCTCGCTGGCGGCGAGACGTTCGCGCCTAGAACGCCCTATTTCTGTTCCGGCTGCCCGCACAACAGCTCGACGAAAGTGCCCGACGGAATGCGCGCCTTCGCCGGGATCGGCTGCCATTACATGGCGCAGTCGATGGATCGCGCCACCGAAGGCTTCACCCAGATGGGCGGCGAGGGCGCCAACTGGGTCGGCGAGGCGCCGTTCTCGAAGCGCCCGCACATCTTCCAGAATCTCGGCGACGGCACGTATAATCATTCCGGCATTCTGGCCCTGCGCTTCGCCGTCACGGCGGGGCTCCACATCACCTACAAAATCCTGTTCAACGATGCGATCGCGATGACCGGCGGCCAGCGCCTCGAAGGCGGCCTCTCGGTCGACCGAATCGCGCGTCAGGTCGCCGCCGAGAATGTCGCCCGCGTCGTCGTCGTGACGGACGAGCCGACGAAATATCCGGCCAGCCTGCAGTGGCCCGCCGGCCTCACGATCCACGACCGCCACGAACTCGACATCGTGCAGCGCGACCTCGCCGCGACGCAGGGCGTCACGGTCCTCATCTATGATCAGACCTGCGCCACCGAGAAACGCCGCCGCCGCAAACGCGGCGAATACCCCGATCCCGACAAGCGCGTCATCATCAACGAACGCGTCTGCGAAGGCTGCGGCGATTGCGGCGTCCAGTCGAACTGCGTGTCGATCCAGCCGCTCGAGACAGAATTCGGCCGCAAGCGCGTGATCGATCAATCGAGCTGCAACAAGGATTTTTCCTGCGCCGACGGTTTTTGCCCCTCCTTCGTGACCGTTCACGGCGCAAAGCCGAAGAAGGCGCCCGCCCAGCCTGACGTCGATCCGCCAGATCCGCCGCGGCCGCAGATCGCCAAAATCGGGACGCGGCCCTACGGCGTTCTCGTGACCGGCGTCGGCGGCACCGGCGTCGTCACCATTGGCGCCATTCTCGGCATGGCCGCCCACATCGAAGGCAAGGGCTGCGGCTCGATGGACATGGCCGGCCTCGCCCAGAAGGGCGGCGCGGTCTTAAGCCATGTCAAAATCGCGGCCGAGCCCGGCGACATTCACGCCATCCGCGTCGCCGCGGGCGAGGCTGATCTCGTGTTGGGCTGCGATCTCGTCGTCGCAGGCTCGGCGCAGGTTCGCGCGGCGATCCGCAAGAGCGACACGGGCGTCCTCGTCAACACCGCCGAAGTCTATCCGGGCGAATTCACGCGCGATGCGGACTTCACGCTGCCAGGCGAAGACATCAAGCGCGCGATCCGGCAGGCCGCGGGCGAAGACGCGCGCTTCATCGACGCGACGGCGACGGCGACGGCGCTGCTCGGCAATTCGATCGCCGCCAATATGTTCATGCTCGGTCATGCCTGGCAGCAGGGGCTCCTGCCCCTCGACGACGCCTCGATCCTCCGCGCGATCGAACTCAATGGCGAGGCGGTCGAGATGAACCGGCGGGCATTTCTATGGGGCCGCCGCGCGGCCGCCGATCCCGCCGCCGTCGCCGCAATGGTCGCGAAGCTTCGCCCAGCCGCGGCGAAGCCGGAAAAAGCGCACACCCTCGATGAACTTATCGAGCGGCGCGCGGCGTTCCTCACCGATTATCATAACGCCGCTTACGCCCGCCGTTACGTCGGCATCGTGCGCCGCGTTCGAGAGGCCGAGGGCGCCAAGACGCCGGGAAGCGACGATCTGGCGGCAGCCGCCGCGCGTGGACTTTTCAGGCTGATGGCGATCAAGGACGAATATGAGGTGGCCCGGCTTTACTCGGACGGGGTCTTCGCCAAACAGGTCGCCGCGGCGTTCGACGGCGAGTTGCGCTTCGAATTTCATCTCGCCCCGCCCTTCCTAAGGCGCAAAAACGAAAAGGGCGAAGCGCTCAAGGCGAGCTTCGGCTCCTGGATGATGCGTGTATTCAGGCTGCTCGCGCCGCTGAAAGTGTTGCGGGAGACGCCGTTCGATGTCTTCGGCTACACGAAAGAACGCCATCTGGAGCGCAAACTGATTGTGGACTATGAAGTTCTGCTAAATGAAATCACGGATCGGCTGACGCCTGAAAATCACGCCCTCGCCGTTGCGCTCGCCGAGCTCCCGGAAAAAGTCCGGGGCTACGGCCATGTAAAGCTGCGCGCATTCGAAGAAGCAAAGGCGGAGGGCCAGCTTCTGCTCGACCAGTTCCGCGCCGCGCAGCAGATGAAGCTCGCAGCGGAATAGACTTTCATCGGCCCCGGCCCCCGTGATTCCGAGCGTGAATGGATGCTTTGATGACTGACGCGAGCGGCCGTCCCGAGCCGAAACCCATTCCTGGGGAAATCGACCGCTGGAGTTGGGGCGCATTCCTTCTCAACTGGATTTGGGGCGTCGGCAACAATACTTACGTCGCGCTGCTGACGCTCATTCCGTTTTTCGGCACTTTCATCATGCCGTTCGTGCTCGGCGCCAAAGGGAATGCCTGGGCCTGGCGCAATGGACGATGGGATAGCATCGAGCATTTCAAGCGCGTGCAGCGCCTGTGGGCGATATGGGGCGCGGTGATCTGGATTGGCGTGATCGTATTCTACGGCGGGATATTCGGCGGCCTTTTCCACCTGCTCACAGACTCGGACGCGTACAAACTCGGCGTGTCGAGACTTCAGGCGAGTCCGGAAGCGGCGAATGTTCTCGGCGCACCGATCTCGGCCGGCTTTCCGTCCGGCTCAATCTCGATCACCGGCGCATCCGGGAAGGCAGTTCTTAGCTTTTCGGCGACGGGCGCGAAAGCGAAAGGGCGGATCTTCCTTGAGGCGATCAAGAAGGACGGGGTCTGGGCGATCCGAAGACTGACGCTCAAAGTCGATGACCAGGACGAAGCGATCAATCTGCTCGATGAAACAAGGGCCGCGATTGATGGCGCGCGCCGACGCCTGGGCTTGTATCGCGAATGGCGCGGCAATTCCAGCGCCGCCGAGCCGGCATGAGATCCGGCGCGGCCAGTCGCATGCGGACGCTGCGGTCTTTCGGCGGCGTCTAGTACCCACTATCTCTGATTTGTGAGTCGTGATTCAAGGATGCATGAAAAGC
>DAITNE010000149.1:0-5396 GCA_036834765.1 Methylocella sp. | reverse complement strand
TGACGCGGGCATATCCGTAAATCGCCATTTGAACTGCCTCGTTGTCTTATTAGGCTCAAGACCCTTCATTAGTGGCGTCTTATAAATCCAAAGTCAATCCTAAAACGACGCAGATAATGTCTCATTCGATACCGCGCCGGACGCGGCATCCCAGATGAACTGGTCTCGCTTCCGGGGACCCGCATCAAGGCAAGGTTTAAGGCGTGTGTCGCACTGGTGCAGGGGGACCGGACGCTGGTGCCGAATGAAGCGCTATAAAGGCTCATCAAATGCTTTACGGGATCGCCATCGCTATCAAAGCGCTGGTTCTACCGACATCAAGTCGGTGGTCGCGACGCGGTCAAACACGGCGTAGCAGATTTCGCCGTTGTTATAGCGAGAACAACAAGCAAGACAGTCCATCGGTGGAAACGGAGGTCGGCGCTGCCGAAGGACGTGGACCGCGTGGAGGCGTCAAGGTAGGCGAGCCAGCAGATAGTTAAGCGCTTCGGTTACGATGACGCCTGAGCGGACCCGAGTTCGCGGGCCGCCGTGGTCCATTCAGAACGGGCAGGGCGAGTTCCTTTAAAGGGGTCTAGTTTCGTCACAGAAGCGCCTTGCGCCAACGCCGCGAGGCAAAAGTCAAGCATCTGGTCCAGCGTCGGTCTGGGAGCTTCAGGCCCCTCCATCATCAGGCGTGGGTGCCAGAAGCGGACGCAAGCGTCATGGACGAGGATCGCCGCGAGTTGGCAATCGTCGACCCCGAATTCCCCGTCGCGCACGCCTTGAGAAATAATCTCGCCCAATAAGTCGATTACTCTTTCAACGTGGTCGCGTGCGGCGCGCCAGTTCTCGCTGAACGACGCCTCGAGGAGGCGATGCAGTTTGCGGTCGGAGATAAAGCGACCTTGGTTGGCCGTCTCGATCGCGCCAAGCAACGCGCGCAATCTCTCTCGGGCTAATCCTGGTTGCCGGACGAAGATATCGACGTCCGCCTCCATTGCAGCGAGAAGGCGGCGCGCCACCGCTTCGTTGATCGCGGCCTTGGCGGAAAAAAAGCGGTAAACATTGCTCGATGACATGCTCAACTCGCGGGCGATGTCGGCGACTGTCGTTTTATCGTAACCGATCTGGCCGAACAGGCGCTCCGCAGCGATGAGAATGCTGAGTTGCGGGCTTTCGTCGTTGGCTTCAGCCGGACGTTTCATGTTTGGCTGCTCCGATTGCCGGATGCTCATGCCGAAATGTAAGGCGGCGGAGGGCCTGGGTCCTTAGGGCGGGCTTATGATGTTTAAAGCTTATGCTTAAAAGCGCCCAGCTGAGCCATGATCGCGCCGGGGCCGCCGACAGCGGCGGACATTCCGGCGGCGATCTTGCGCCCTTAAGATGTGCTTAATAAGATCCCGGTTTGGTTGTAAGATCTCGGTTGGGCCTTTGCGGGGGACGCGCCGCACATTGAGAGATGCTGGATGAGTGAGAAAGTGGGCAGGCTTGCCTTCGATGAATTTCTCCTCGATCCAGCCAACGCTCTTTTATGGCGCGGTCAGGATCGCATCGCGCTGCCGCCGAAGCCGTTTGGCGTCCTTTGTTATCTCGTCGAGCACGCCGGGGCCCTGGCGACCAAGGACGAATTGCTAGACGCAGTCTGGCGGAATCTTCATGTGACTGAATCCAGCTTGAGCGTGTGTATTAACGCGCTGCGGCTGGCGCTTGGCGACGATCCTAAGACGCCGCGCTTTGTCGAGACGGTGACGCGCAGGGGTTATCGTTTCATTGCGCCGGTCACAGTTTCCTCGGCGGCTCGGCCGGACGCGCGGCAGGCGGCGACCGCTATAGCACCCGCCAGTTGCGCGACGCCGCGCTGGTGGGCAGGGCGCGAGAGCGCACTTGACGCCATTGAGCTCCTGTTTGAGCGCGCCGCCGCCGGCGAGCGTCAGGTCGCATTTGTCACCGGCGAGAGCGGCATCGGAAAAACCACGCTGACTGGAATGCTCGTCGAACGGATTGCGGGCCGGGCGGTCGGCATACTTACGGGCTGCTGCGTACAGCATTTTGGCACTGATGAAGCCTTCCTTCCGCTCAACGAGGCCTTGGCCGATGGGTGTCATGGAGCTGACGGAGCTTTGCTGCTGGAGGCGCTCCGCCGCCATGCGCCGACCTGGCTCGCCCAGCTGCCTGGCTTTGTCGAGGAAGGAGATCGCGCCGCGCTGCAAAGCGAAGTTTTCGGCGCCTCGCGCGAACGCATGCTGCGCGAGTTCTGCGAGCTTTTGGAGGCTCTAAGCCAGACCCGCCCATGGATCATCGTTCTCGAAGATCTGCATTGGAGCGACTACGCGACCCTCGACGTCTTGTCCCGCTTCGCGCGCCGCCGTCAGAACGCCGCCGTGCTGATCCTTGCGACCTATCGCCCGACCGACCTCCTCGCCTCGGATCATCCGCTGCGCGCCCTGCACAATGAGCTGCAAATCCATGGGCAGTGCTTTCAACTCGCCCTGGACAGGCTGAGCGAGGCCGAGGTCGAGCAATATCTGGCGCTGCGCTTCGGCGCGGGCGATCTGGCGCGCTCGCTTATGCCGGCGCTCATGCGGCGAACCGGAGGGCACCCGCTCTTTGTCGTTTCGCTCGTCGACTATTTCATTGATCGCGGCGAAATCATAGCGATCGACGGCGTCTGGCGTCTGGCCCCAGGAAAGACTCTGTCGCAGCAGGGCATGCCGCGCGACCTGCGCGAAATGATCGCCCGGCAGATCGATCGCCTGCCGCCTGACGAGCAGCGCCTGCTTGAGGTGGCGAGTGTGATTGGCGTCGAGTTCTCCGCCGCGGCCGTCGCCGGCGGAATGAACCGCGACGCCGGCGACGTCGAGGAGGCGTGCGCGGAACTGGCCCAAAAGGGCCATGTTCTCAGCGCCGATGGCGTCGCCGAATGGCCCGACGGGACGGTGTCCGGGCGCTATTCCTTCCTGCACGCCTTCTATCAGGAGGTCCTCTACAAGCGGCTCGCGCCAGGACGACGCGCCAATCTGCACCGCAAGCTCGGCGATGTGCTGGAGCGCGGATTTGGTTCGCGGACGTCGGAAATCGCGGCGGTGCTCGCGCTCCATTTCGAAGAGGGGCGCGATTTCGAAAAGGCTGTGCGCTATCTCGCCGAGGCGGCCGATAGTTCGACGCGGCGTTTCGCCAATCAGGAAGCCGCCGCTTATCTTACCCGCGCGCTCGCCCTCGTCGATCGGACCCCCCGCGCCGAAGAGAGGCTGACGACGCGCCTCGATCTCCTGCACCAGCGCGGCTGGGTTCTGCGAGCCGCCGGAGATCTGCCCGGCTCTTTCGCCGATATCGCGGTGATGGCCGAGTGCGCGGGAGAAGCGAACAGGCCGCCCATTGAGGTCAATGCATTACTCGATCTCAGCCGGTTTTGCCTTTATGTCGATCGCCGCCGCTGCCTCGAATTTGCCAGACATGCCCTGATCAAAAGCGAGGGCCTCGACGACGAGGTCATAAGAGCGCTGGCGCAAGGCAACAACGCCAATCTGAACCTGCTTCTCAACGGCTGGCGCAGCGAAGACGCCGAACTCTGCCGCCGCGCCGTGGCCACAATGGCCGCCGCGGACGACCCGAGGATCGTCTTGCGGCGATGCTCGATCGAGTGCGTGCTCTATTATTTGACGTCAGATTATCGCGGCTGTCGGGATTCGGCGCAGCTCGGGCAGAAAATGGCGCGCACCATCGGCGACGTTTATTACTTCGTCATTTTTAATTTGCTGGAGGCTTTTGCTCATCTGCATCTCGGCGAGTGGCGCCTTTTGCAGCAAGGCGTGACCGACGCCCTCGCCATGACGCAGAAAAACGCCAACCATCAGGCTATCGTGTTGTGCCAGCTTTCGCTCGCCTTCCTCGAGACCGAGGCCCTCGACTATGCGGGCGCAAGGCGGCGCGGGGAAGCAGCGCTTGTTCGCGGGGCCGAAGCCAATCCGTTCAACTTTTTCCTAGGCCGCAATCTGCTGGCCAAAGCCTATATCGGGCTTCGCGACTACGACGCCGCCTGGGCGCAGTTCCAGCTGATCAGACATAAGATCGAGACCGAGGGGGTCAGCATGGATTCCTCGATCTACCCTCAGTATTATTACAACCTCGGCGAATTCTGGATCGAACAGGGCGATCTGACGCGGGCGCGGGCGCAGGCCCTCCAACTCAACGCCTGCGCGGCGGGGCCGAAGGAGCAGACCTATCTTGCCCTCGCGCAACGCCAGCTCGGCGATATCGCGCGGATCGAGGGACGCTCCGAGGACGCCGGCGCGCATCTTACGCAAGCGGTTGCAATCGTCGAAGCGGCGGAGGCGCCGCTAGCCGCTTGGCGCGTCTATGCGAGCGCCGCGCAATTCTACCAGCAATCCGGCGAAACAACGAAGGCCGCGGCTTCGCAAGCGCATTGCGATGAAATTGTCTACGCGCTCGCGGGCAAGTTGGCGCAGGATGATCCGCTGCGCGCGTCCTTGCTCGCGAAATATGCGGGCGAGGCGCGGCGCTGCAATGGCGTTAGTCCGGCAGTTCAGAAATATCGCGGGGCTCCAATCGTGGGCTCGCGTTCATCGCGTGACGAAAACGGCTCGACGCTTCATAAGCCTTGAGCCGGAGCCGCATGATCGAACCCAGCGGGCGATGGGCCTCAAGGCATCGCCAGGGCGTGAAGGAAAGCACGTCGTCTGCGTAGACGCGCCGGGCCGCACTGTAGGCGTCCTGCGGAGGAATAGTGATCTTGCCGACCGGCTGCTGCGGAGACAGATCATCCGGCCATTGGACCGAAGCATTCTCGACCGGCATTCGGTCGAGGTCGGCGCAAAGCTGCGCGCGAATCTCATATTCGGCGGTCTCGGCGCTGAAGAATTCCACGACGAGGTCGCGCAGCACGCTGTCCGAGCCATGTGCGGGGATCCCGGTCAGACTGCGCACCGACGGCGAGAGTGGGGCCGCGCTCAACTTGGCGATGTAGTCGCCAAAACGGATCGCCGCCATCGAGTGGAAGGTCTCGCCGAGAATGTGATTTCCGGGGGCGGCGAGCGCGCGAAGCAGGATCGGAGTCGTAAGGCCGACGGCGCCGAGAACGTCTTTCGCGCCGCGGGCTATAAACTCGACCGCCGCCAGAATTTCCTCCGGGCCGCCGGTCTGTTTTTCGATGATCTGCTGGACTTTCCAATAGGCCGCCACGTCGCCGAAATAGACTGGGCTGTTAACGAGCAGGATGTCCTGATTCTGCGACGCATCGTCTGGATCGGCCTTGGGGCCCGCGACGCCCAGCGCCTTGATGGCCATCCCGCAGTTGGAGGGCACGCTATCGCTCTGGATGTTGCCGGGAGCCGTCGAGAAGCGGATGATGACCGAGTAGGATTTCGGCGTCGCAAATAGGCCCTGCCGCAAGTGCG